>JAPLOC010001279.1 GCA_026692825.1 Planctomycetota bacterium
AGGGGCGGCGAAATATATCTCTGCAGGAAATGACCTGCAAGTTTTTGACGTTTGAATCCGAGTGGTACGTTTTCGCGGCGGAGTACGTATTGATCGCGTACTTTCAACCCATGTGGAACACCACCGGTTTTGGAAGCAAAGTTCCGGGCGCGGGGCGACCGGGGACGAGTCGGGTCAGTGTTTGGGATTCACAGTTTCCGAAGAAGTGAGCCGACACGCGATCGACGCTGCCATGATGCGAGCCAATTCCACAGGGACCGCGTTTCCGACCTGACGCATTCTCTCGGTCCACGAACCGGCGAACCAGTACGAATCCGGGAATGTCTGAAGTCTGGCGGCTTCCCGAACTGAAAAGTAGCGTACAGATCCGTCTGGCAAAGCGAGCGTGTTTTCTCCCCCAGGAACTCCGTGGTCTCCCGCCTTGAGCGTCTTCGCCGGTTCGTCCAGGGGACTCCCTGTGTGCCCAGCGTACGATCGGGCTCCCGGATTCAAAAAGTGGTTTGGATCGAGACGCGACGTCTGTCCGGGTCGGAGCCTGGGAAGTCCGTCGATCGCGTCTCGAACCGTGCGCCATGGCTTTGTGAATTCTTCAATACCTGGCACTTCCTTTACGTTCGGCGGTGTCGGCCGTTTGGCTTTTGGGACGCGGTATCGGTCCCAGTATTCACCAGTGACCCACTGGTCCTGGTACAACGCCAATCTGGAGTGGGTCGGCGCTGGAAACGACCACCGCGCGTCAATGTCGGAGCGAAAACCCACAATGAATACACGTTCTCGGCGTTGCGGGACACCAAAATCGGCCGCGTTGACCAACCGAAACACCACGTTGTAGTCGAGATCTGTGGTTCGTCCCGAGGTGTGGATCCTTTCGAGATCGCGCCGGTGTTCACGCCACGTTCCGCGTAACGGAATCGCGGGGTGCGAGAGGCGGAGTAGCACATATTCAAAATAGTCCGCGAATGTCGACCTCAACAGTCCTTTGACATTTTCGACCACAAACGCTTTCGGTCGCAGTCGCTCAACAGCTTTCGCGAACGCCGGAAACATGTCGCGCGCGTCCCTCTCGGCGAGGTGCTTCCCTCCGAGCGAGAACGGCTGGCACGGCACACCGCCCCCCACAACGTCAGCGGTAACTGAGTCAAAATCAAATCCGCGAACGTCCGTTTCGACGATTGGCCAATCCTGTACGTGTTCGATCTTTCGTCCACGATTCAGGCGTAGTGTCTCGCAACAATCGTGGTCAAATTCCACGACCGCTTCATGTTGAAAGCCGGCGGCTGACATTCCCAGAGCCAATCCGCCACAGCCAGTGAACAGTTCGAGTGACCGCACTTCAACGCTCCATGAATCGCTTGACCCGTGACGCCAACCCACTCTTTTTGGACTGGCATTCCCAAACAACTAACACCCGCCAACCCGCTCTCCGCAATCTGCTCCTGGCGATTCGGTCACGTTCGATATTAGCTTCGAACTTTTTTCGCCAGAACGTCACGCGAGATTTTGGCGTCCGTGTATTCGGACAGCCGGGGTGTCGGTGCCAAAAGCAGCCGTGAACGAAAACAACCACTCGGTGCCTTGTCAGGACGATATCTGGTGTCCCAGGGAGGTTCGTTTGGTGCAACCGAAATCGAAAGCCGAGGCGATGCAACAAGCGGCGGACCGCCAACTCCGGAACCGAGTTCTTCGACCGAACACAGGACATCACGTACGAACGACGCTTCCGCGTTACCGTATCCATCACCCCATCAACCACGGTCCCGGATTCTCAATCGCTTGCGCCACCGCCTGCAGAAACCGCGCCGCCGGGGCACCGTCCAGAATGCGGTGGTCGAACGTCAGGCTCAGGGGGAGCTGGTCGCGGATCACAATTTGTTCGTCTCGAACGACCGGCTCGCGGGCGATTCGGCCCAATCCCAGAATCGCCGACTGCGGCAGATTGATGATGGGAGTGAACGATTCGACTCCGTACGCCCCCAGATTCGTCACCGTGAACGCCCCGCCTCGCAATTGTTCCGAAGTCAGTTTCCCCGCTCGCGCCGAATCGGCCAACGTGCGAATCTCAGCCGATACCAGACGCAGCGGGAGTTGATCGACCCCGCGAACAACCGGTGCCAGCAGCCCCTGTTCTGTATCGACCGCGACAGCAATGTCGATTCCCGCTGGGACAGAAAAACCATTCTCGAGCCATTGAGTTCGGACTGTGGGGTATTCGACCAGCACACAACCGACGAGCTTCACCACCAGATCGGTAAACGTCGGAACTCCGCGCGACGCCTGTCCCGCCTGGAATTGACTGCGCAGATTCACCAGATTGGTCGCGTCGCAGCGTCGCTGTAATGTGACGCTCGCGGTCGTCTCGACCGCGTCGCGCATCCGCGCGGCGATTGTGCGGCGAACCGTAGTCAATTGCGGAGCGTTCACCGGAGTTGACACGCTCGCCGCTGTCGTCTGCACTCGTCCCGTGGCGTGCGCCGCTGCTAAGACGTCCTTTTCCCGAATCCGCCCGGTCCGTCCCGTCCCGGAAACCGCCGATAGATCGACCGCCATGTCGCGGGCGGCTCTGCGCGCCCGGGGACTGGCAACGGGGGCCCCACCGACTGCGACGCCGGCCTGACTGGCAGCGGACCCGCCACTGACGATGGACTGCTCGCGGATCGCCGAACTCGGGGCGAGTTCTTCTGCGAATGGCGCAGATGTCGATGCGGTAGTACTCGGAGTGACATGCGAATTCCCGCCGTCCGTCCCCGTCGGAATCGCTTCCCCCGGCTCGACAAACCAGGCGATCACCTGCCCGACTTTGACAAGATCTCCAGGACGCGGCCCCTTCGGCGGAATTCTGAGAATTCCCCGGTCGACCGATTCAATGTCCTGAGCCGACTTTTCCCCCTCCAGAACGAACAACGGCTCCCCAAGTTCGACCGTCTCTCCATCCTTTTTCAGCCACTCGCCGAATGTCCCCTCCTCCATCGACCAGCCCAGACGGGGAACAACGATTTGAATCGCCATGAGTGAACGAAATCCGCGCGGAGGAAGGAAGGGCAATGTGGGGAGCGATCGACGGGAGTCAACACCCCCGATTCTCCCGGTCGACTGACGTGAATGTCAACTCTACCTGTTGGTGGGGCGGCGGTCTGGGGACGCCGAGTTGATGCGTTTCGCAAATGCGATCACCATCTTGCCTGACCGACAGGAAGGGGGTACGATTTTTCTTAACCTCCGCGAGCGATTGCCAATGTCAATTCTGATCCCACAAGCCCTGGACCGTCTGCCGGTCGCCGCAATTGAGCTTCAAAGCGGCGATTGCCTGTGCCAGCCCGAGTTCCACGAGCGTTATTTGCAGATTCATACCAAAGAGGTCTGGCATCAAGCGAACATCAGGACTTTGTCGAACGGCTGGCACAACAGAGGTTCTTGAACTCCTAAGACGAACCGATCGCTAAACCTGTAGAACCCCGGTCCGAAACGGTTCATCCTCGGCGTGCCGCGTCGCGATTTCCAGACTGCGGATCAACACGTCACGGGTTTCCGCAGGTTCAATGATCTCGTCGACCCAGCCGCGCGCCGCGGCGTGGCGGATGTCGGTCTGGGTCGTGTAACTCGCCACAATCGCCTGCCGGAGCTTCTCCAATTCCCCGGCATCCGGTTCCGCTCCCGACCGCTTGAGGGCCGCGATCTCGATTTCCAGCAGCGTTCCCGCCGCTTGTTGCGCTCCCATCACCGCATACTGCGCGGTCGGCCAGGCGAAGAGGAATCGCGGGTCGAACGCCTTCCCGCACATCGCGTAATGGCCCGCGCCGTAACTCCCCCCAAGAATCAGCGTTAATTTGGGTACCCGACTGTTGGAAATCGCGTTCACGAGCTTCGCGCCTGCTCGAATGATCCCCGCCTGTTCGGAATCTCTCCCCACCATGAAGCCGTACACGTCGTGCAGGAAAATCAACGGCAACCAGGTCTGATTGCAATCCATGACAAACCGCGCCGCTTTGTCGGCCCCGTCGTGGTAGATCACGCTGCCAAACTGCAATTCCCCCCGGGCGTTCTTTTCCGGATGGTGCTGGTTCGCGATGATTCCCACGGGAAATCCGCCAATGTGCGCATAGCCGCAGACCACCGTCCGTCCGTATTCCGCCTTGTATTCCAGAAAGGAATCGGCGTCGATCAGACATTCCAGCAATTGCCGAATTTCGTACCGCTGTTGTGGCAGCACCGGGAACAAATCGCACAACGCGGCTCCGTCACGCTTCGCCTCTCGCGGCGGATCCCGGCGAAAAACGGCAGCCAATCGATCTTCAGGCAGCAACGCGACCAACGAACGGAGTCGATTGAGACAAGTCGCGTCATCGGGTTCGCGAAAGTCGATCGTACCGCTGATTGCCGAGTGCATGTGGGCTCCCCCCAATTCCTCGTGGGAAACGGTCTGGCCGATGGAACTCTTGACCAGCGCCGGCCCCGCCAGATACAGCCCCGAGCCTTCCGTCATCAGCAGTTTGTCGCACAGAACCGGGAGATATCCCCCACCGGCGACACAGTTTCCCATGATCGCCGCGATCTGCGGAACACCCAGCGCCGACAAGACCGCGTTGTTGCGAAAGATTCGTCCGAAATCGTCTTCGTCCGGAAAGATCTCGTCCTGAAGTGGCAGGAACACACCGGCGGAATCGACCAGGTAGACCAGCGGCAGCCGATTGATCATCGCGATCCGCTGCGCTCGCAGTACTTTCTTCACCGTCATCGGGAAAAACGCTCCCGCTTTGACGGTCGCGTCGTTGGCGATCAGCATGCAGGAATGCCCCACGATTTTCGCCACTCCGCAGATCACGCTCGCTGCCGGGGCACCGCCGAATTCGCCGTACATCCCATAACCGGCGAATTGCCCCAGCTCCTGAAACCGGCTTCCCGGATCGATGAGGGCCGCAATCCGTTCCCGAGCGGTCAGTCGGCCTTTTTCGTGCTGTCGCGCGATCGCCGCTGCTCCCCCTCCCAGCGCAATCCGCTCGCGATCGCGGCGCAAAGCCGCGCAGAGTTCGCCCCAATTAACTGCGGCGGGTGTTGCGGACTGCGGGACCGACATCAATCCCCCTCAAGCGTCAACGCCGACTTTAGGAACATTGCGATCACGGCATTCAAGTAGTCGCGATTCGGTTTCTTCGCGAAGCCGTGCCCTTCATTGTCGGCGTACACCGTCCAGACGGCACGCCCTTGTTCCCGCACTTTGGTCGCGATCTGTTCCGCCTCGGAAAACGGCACGCGGGGATCATTCTTGCCATGTGCCACGAGCAGTGCCGACCGAATTCTCGCGGTGTTCGCCAGCGGGTCGATGCGGGCGAAGTACTCCTGCATCTTGGGATCGCGTTCATCTCCATATTCGGCACGTCTCAGGTCCTGCCGATAGGGGCTGGTGTTCTTCAGAAACGATCGGAAACTGGCGATCCCGACGATATCGATCCCGGCTCGAATTCGATCGCCAAAGTTCGTCAACGACGCGAGGACCATGTACCCGCCATACGATCCGCCGGAGACCGCCACGCGCGAGGCGTCGAGTTCCGGCTGCTGGGCGATCCAGTCGAGCAGCGCCCCGATATCGCGCACGCTGTCTTCGCGCAGGTCGGCGTTATCGAGCTTCAGATAGGTCTTGCCGTACCCTGCGGAACCGCGCACGTTGGGGTGAATCACCGCGATCCCCAGTTCGTTGCAATAAAACTGGTCGGAACCGCTGAATGCCGGCCGGTATTGCGATTCCGGGCCACCGTGGATGTTGATCAGGACGGGCACCTTGTGATCGGCGGAGGCCGTCCTGGGGCGAAAGTAATACGCCGGGATCTGCCGTTTGTCGAAACTGGGGAATTGAATGCGCCGTGCGGTGACAAAGGACTCGGCGTTCAGGCCCCCCACTTCGCTGAATGTCCAGCGGGTCAGCGTCTTGTCGGCGACGTGGAATGAAAACGCGTCGGCAGGGGCGTTGGGCTGACCCAGCGTGAAGCCGAGGTGCTTTCCGTCGGGGGAGAATTCGACGCCGGCAATCGTTCCCAGCGGAAGTTCAATGCGTCGACGCTGGTCGTTGTCCCACAGGTAGAGGGCACTCGCCCCATCCTCGTTCGTGGTGCAGGCGACCCGTCCCGAATGCGGATCCACGTCGATCGAAGCGACGTCCCACGGGATGTCGGCCGTCAGCCAGGCCGGCTTCATGGTCGCGAGGTCGATTCTCGCCAGTTCGCGAAACTCGCCCCGGGCATCGGTGGCAATGTAGACCGACTTGCCATCGGGGGCGAACTTCATCGGTCCACAGGCCGAGGGAGAATCTCCCGGCAGTGCGATCGGGTGGAGTTTTCGAGCGGCGACATCGAACAGCGCGGGGTACGACTCGTTGATCGAAACGTAGCGCAGCATCAGCAGAGACCCACCGTCGCGCGACCAGTCCACTGCGGTCCAATGTTCGTTTTCCACTTCCAGAAGCAGAGACATGCTGCCGGGCCGGCGGGTGTCGGCAATGTACAGGTCTGTGTCACGACCATTGCGACGGTTGCTATGGACGATCAACTGACTGCCGTCTGTGCGCACCGGGCCGAGCAGGTTGCGCGACTTGCCGTCGGTGTGTGGGACCGCTTGTCCGGTCGCCCGGTCGAAGAGGTAGACCTGATCGTTTTCGCTGCCACCGGCACTCATCGACAGCAGCAGGCTGCCGTCCCGGGCCTCGGGGATGAAACCGCCCGTGACCGGTTCATGGAAGAACGTGATTTGCTCGCGACGCCCTTCGGGTTTGTAAACACGGTGCAATTGACTGGTGTCGCCGAAGCGAGTGCCAATCAAAATCCCATTGCCATCGGGAGCCCAGCCGAGGAAACTCGCGCTGCGGACCGCCTGGTATTGCCGAAGTCGTTCGGCGACGCGAGCGGGGACCATGGGGACTTGTTCGACGGCGACGGCGGGCGGACGCAGTGGGTCAGTGGCCGGGGGGACGGTCTGGGCGACTGCGCCCCAAGGCATCACCAGTACGAGCGTCAGGAAGGGAATCACGCGGACGCAAGCTTTCGGCAGGCCAAATCGGGTCATGATCAGCAGTCGCGAGATTTCAAAACGAGGAGGGATGCCGACGAATCCAGAGTGGGGATGATCATACCCTTGACAGACTGGTGGCGACTACCCGGAAAATATATTTAAAAAACCAAAGAACATGCCGCCCGGTCGACGACAGAACTGCACGCGGCGACGGCAGAAACGTTTCGAAAACCGTACGTTTTCCGGGGAAACGTCTCACTTTGAGAATCCAAAGGAAATGAGCATTTTCTCCCCTTTTTGTCCTTGACGTTTCTTGGGTTGATGGACATGATTGCAATGTCTAGAAAACCCAAACTGGAGGCGATTTGGCCGGTTGGGGTTACATTTTGCCCGCTGAGAAGCGGGTTTCCTTCATGCAGGAGAAGGCTCATGGCGCGTCCCAGGGCGGCGGAATTGACAGAACGAGAACTTGAAGTGATGCACACCTTTTGGAATCATGGTGAGCAGACGGTAGCGGCAGCCCGGGATCGGCTGGCGGAAACGGGTCGGGATTTGGCCTACACGACGGTCGCGACCCTCGTCCGAATTCTCTCGGACAAGGAGTTTTTGTCACAGACGAACAAGGAGCGGCCCCTTCGCTTCAAGCCTGTCCGTACGTTTGAAGATGTGTCGGGCAACTTGGTATCCGACCTGGTAAAAAGGGTGTTCGGCGGCTCACGTGAGCAGTTGCTCGCGAGGTTGCTGGAGCAGCGCAAACCCACAGCCGCCGAGCGGGAACTGATGGAGCAGGTTTTGGGCGAGGGTGGCGCTGGCCGCAAGTGACAGGGGGCGATAGGGTTTGGGGATGGGCTTTCCAGGGATGCCGCCCCTGGAGAATCAGTCGGCGATACCAAGGGCGTTGGAGTCAGGGGGGCCAATTTCGGATGGTTCCCTGCGATGGGGAGGGGCGCGGGCGGGTGAATTCCTTGGAGTCGCCCACTCGCGATCGGCGGGTTCCTGGTTATACTGCGGGTGGCCTCCTTCGACAGCCCCCCCGGATTTGCTCGGAACCACACTGATGGATCAACGTTACATCGTTCGCTACGGCCTCACCCGCCAGGTCGCCGAGTTCGGCGTGCGGGGTCGTGGCGAGTATGCCCGGGGTGCAAGCGTGGTCGTCAAATCTGACCGCGGGCACGAACTGGGTGAAGTTCTCTGTGTGGCAAGTGATCGCACCCGCGAGTATCTGGGGAGTACCGAGTCGAAGGGGAACATTCTTCGCGAACTCAACGATCAAGATCGAAAAAAGCTCGACGAACTCCGGCTGCAGGAACCCGAGGAATTTCGGGGCGGTCGCGATCTCATCGCCGAACACCATCTCGCGATGCAGTTGATCGATGTCGAACACCTTCTCGGCGACGAGCGGCTGGTGTTCTACTACGTCTCTGAAGCCCGCATCGACTTTCGCGATCTGGTGAAGTCGCTTGCCAATCGTTTCAAAATCCGGATCGAAATGCGGCAGGTCGGCGTTCGTGATGAGGCCAAACTGCTCGCCGACTACGGCGACTGCGGCAAGCCGGTGTGCTGCAACACGCACCTCAAAGAGATGCCGCCCGTCTCGATGAAGATGGCGAAAGTGCAAAAGGCGTCGCTTGACCCGACAAAAATCTCGGGCCGTTGCGGCCGTCTGAAGTGTTGCCTCCGATACGAGTACGACACCTACGAGGAACATCGTCGCGAGTTGCCGGGGGTGGGGGCGTTCGTCGTCACAAAACGGGGCCAGGGAAAGGTGGTCGCCCAGGAATTGCTGGCGAAAAAGGTCATGGTGCAGTACGAAGACAATCGCTACGTCCTGACTGAACTCGCCGAGGTGGTGACGGTCGTCAGTAAGGGAAAGAAGTCGGCGGATGACTGATCTCAAGTGGGCATTGGAAGATCTGCCGTACCTCGTGGGGGATTTGCCTGGTATTGGTGGTCGCATTCGACAGAGTCCCGAAGACTTCGTGGTCGAAGAGATCCCCGCATATCGACCGGAGGGAGTGGGCGAATTCCTCTATCTCTGGATCGAAAAACGGGGCCTGTCGGCCGAACAACTGATGAGTCATGTCGCTCGTTTGTTGCGCATCTCGCTGCAGGATGTCGGCATGGCGGGACTGAAAGATCGGCACGCCGCCACGCGGCAATACATTTCAGTCCCCTTCAAATGCGAACCCCGGTTGAAAGACCTCGACCATCCGCAGATCACCGTACTGGAAGTCGGGCGACATAAGAACAAGCTGCGCCCGGGCCACTTGCGCGGCAATCGATTCACGATCGTTGTCCGCGACGTCGTCGACGACGCGCTGGACCGCGCCGTCGCGATTGCCGGGCGGATTCGAACTTTCGGCATGCCCAACTATTTCGGCGAACAGCGTTTCGGCCGCGACAACGAGACGCTGGTGCTGGGGCTGGACCTGCTGCGCGGCACCAAAACCCCTGCCGATATTCCGCGGGTTCGGCGGAAGTTTCTGCTGCGACTGGCGTTGTCGGCGGTGCAGTCGGCGTTGTTCAACCGCTCGCTGTCGAATCGGATCAATTCTGGGCAGTTGTTCCAGGTTGAACTCGGTGATGTGATGCAGGTTGTCGCCTCCGGGGGACCGTTTGTCGTAGAGGATGTCGCCCGCGAGCAACCCCGGTTCAGCGCGCAAGAGATCGTCATCGCCGGGCCGATGTTTGGCCCCAAAATGAAGCCGTCGGCGGGTTCGGTGAAAGAGCAGGAAGAGTCGCTGCTCACGGAAGCGGGGCTTTCGCGCGACGACTTCACCAAGTATCCATTGCTCACCTCGGGAACCCGGAGGGCGTTTCTCGTCTGGCCAGACGATTTGACAGTGAATTCGGTTTCCGGTGGCGGAGTCGAAGTCGCATTCGGACTCCCTTCAGGAAGTTACGCCACGGTTCTCTTGCGCGAGATGATGCAGGATGTTACCGCGACCGCGAAGGATTCCTCGGTGAGTCTCCCGCCCGGTGCCGCGGGCGGCGCGGACGATTCGTCGGTCGACAGCGAAGCGGACGTGGAAACACCTGAGATCTGAGTGGCCCGGAGTGTTTTCGCGGAATGCGGGACCTACATCAGCCGCAAACTCGCCACGCCAGCGATCGCCAACAGCGCGGCCACAATCCAAAACCGCACTACGATCTTCACTTCGTGGACTCCCCGGAACACAAAGTGATTATGCAGCGGGGCGCACGCGAGAACCCGTTTTCCAAACCCGCGGAAGCTGATCACCTGGGCGATCACGCTGACTGTTTCAGCGACAAACACTCCGCCGACGACCAGGAGCAATAACTCCTGCCGGCAGACAAGGGCCGCCAGTCCGATCAACCCCCCCAACGGCAATGCGCCCGTGTCTCCCATAAAGACCTGGGCGGGATAGGCGTTGAACCACAGGAACCCCAGCACCGCGCCCACGACCGCCCCCATCAGCACGGTCAATTCCCCCGCGCCGGCGAGGTGCGGAATCCGCAGGAACTCCGCCATCACACGGTTCCCCGCCAGATAAGTGAGCGCAGTGAATGCCGTTCCCGCGAAGATCATGCAGCCCGACGCCAATCCATCCAGTCCGTCGGTCAGATTGACGCCGTTCGAGCTGCCCACCACGACCAAAGTACTCCACGCGATGAATCCGACTCCCAGTGGAATCACGCCGAGTCGAAGTGGCAGCACCAGATCCAGTCCACCCGGTTTCGTCTGATTCTCAAGATACAAAAGGACGGATGTGGCCAGCGCGACGGCGAATTGCCCGGCGAGTTTTTGCCGAATTGTCAGCCCCTTTTTCTTGGTGCTGAGTTTGATCCAGTCATCAACGGCTCCAAGTCCTCCCAGCCCCAGCGCGGTCAGCAATCCGATTTGCACGTAACGACTCTGGAGATCGCCCCACAACAGGGTCGCGAGACAGACCGCCCCCAGGATGAAGATTCCCCCCATGGTGGGTGTGTCCTTCTTCGCCGCGTGCAGGGCGTCGAGACGGGCCGAGTCGCTGGCGATCCGTTCGCGAAATCTCCCCTTCAGCCAGCGAATGGCCCAAGGCCCCAGGCACAACGCGATCAAAAACGCCGAGAGACTCGCGAGCGCGGTCCGCACCGTGAGCAATGTGGCGCTGTCGGCGACATGAACAATTCTCTGCAGCAGCCAAATGAGCAAGGTGGCGAACTCAGTGCGTTGACTGGGATGCGAATTTCACCGCGGAAACTGGTACCGCGGATTCTTCGGATCAAAGTCCACGTTCTTCAAGCCGACGTTGAGCTTCAGTTTTTTGTAGGAGTACTCTTCGACCAGCAAGGGCTTGTCGCCCGTCCGCTTCGGCCAGTCATACCGTTCGACATGGATCGGCAGCTTCGTCTCTTTGTCGAAATAGAGCCGGG
>JAPLOC010001280.1 GCA_026692825.1 Planctomycetota bacterium
ATTTTCGACAATGAAGTCCTCGCAGCGAATTCTAAACTCCATGTGCCGTCCCGAGTCTCGCAGCGTCATTTGACACTGTCGCATCGTTTGCTCGAGAACGGGAATCAGGTCGGGATCATTTTCCCAGAGTTCGAAAAACAGGTGTCTGACCTTGGGATTTGCGAGCGCCCGGTGGCAAGCCGCAGCCGACAGAATTCCCACTCCCGCGCCCGGATCGAGAATGCGAATCAACGGTTTCGAGAAGTTCGCGAACAGGCCGGCCATGAACTCCGCGATGGGACCGGGCGTCCCAAAGTGCCCCTGTTCCTTTCGTCGGTCGGCTGTGGTTGCACCATCGAATCGCCGTTGCTGCTGCGTGCAAAACTCCATCAACTCTTGCGGCATGGCAGGGTTCCACTCTGATCATTCGAATCGCAACCTGGCCGGTTCATGTGGCCACGCGTGATCTATTGTATCATGCGTTGATTCTGAATGGAAAGGCCCGTAAACAAATCCCCCAGTGCTGATTCAATCCGGGCATTAAGTCACGCACCAGGTAACACTTTCCGGTCGTGGTCGTGCCGACTGGTCTCCGCGCGCGTCAGAAAGCCCCAATTCAGTGGTTCATCCTGCGTGTACTGCTTGCCCAGGGTCAATGCCGTTGTCGCCTTGGCGAGTTCATACCCCAGATAAAACGCGTGCGAGGGATCGGTGACACCCAGTTGCTGGAACAGTTGAAACGGGTCGACCGATCGGCGGTGGCCGTCGCGGTTGATCGCGTGCAGTTCTCCCCCGTCGGCGAACAGCCGATAGTTCGGATCGCGGATCTGCCGCGTCAGTTCCGCCAGTTCCGCTTCCCCCCGGGAATGCGTTCGTCCGTCGCGCAACAGGAGGAGTCGGGAGTCGATTCGCTTGGGAAGCACCCGCTCGGCGACGGAGTGGGCGACAATCCGTCGGGCGATGTCGAACTCCCGCACCGCCGACTGACACCAGGGAATCACCTCGGTCGTCAGCACACTGTCGATTCGCAGCTCCTGGCAGAATCCCGCCAACAGCATGTTCACCCCCGAACTGTCGACCTCGGTCAGTTCCGTCAGATTGCCAATCCCCATCAGCATACGTGCGGTGGGCCATTGCTGACGGGCGCGAAGGTACCGCGCCAGCGAGCCGGCGAATCCGAAGCCAATCGGTTCGAGAATCGGATCGATTCGATACCGCGCTCCCACACTGTCCAGTTGCGCGACCGTCGCTTCGAGCGACTGCCAATCCGCGGGGTCATCCGGGACGGCGATCAATTCCGCGGGGAGTGTGGCCGCCCAATCTCGATTCGACTGATTGACGCTCAAGACCAGTTCGGCCCCCGCCTCGACCGCGCGTTCAGTCTCCCTCCGCTCGAAGCTGTCGATCGACACCCGATGCCCCTCCCGCTTTAGCAACGCGGTCACCTCGCCCGACCGCCCCCAACTCTCGGCGGGCACACATCCCAAATCGATCACGTCGGCCCCCGACGCGCGGTACCGTTCCGCCCGTTCGAGAATTTCGAGATCGGTCATCCGCGGGGCGTGGTTGATCTCGGCGAGAATCTCGATGTCGTATTTTGACAGGTCAGCGGGTGTTCGCCCTCCCTGTCCAAAATACTCGGGCAGATCCTGCAGTTCCTTTGGACCGCGTTCAAATGGCTTGCCAAACCGCGTTTCGAGAATCCGCAAATCCCCCTGGCACCAGCCCGGCAGAATCACCCGGTCAACGTTTTCGGGGAGCGTGAGTTTTCGGGCCACCCACTCGACATGCATCAGGGCGGCGACGCTGATCCCCAGGACGGCCACCTCCACGTCGCACTTCAGCCGTCCCCCCAGGTCGGCGACCACGCGTCGCAACGACGCCTCGGCGAGCCGACCAGTGACAAACAGCAGTTTGGGCATGAAAGCTAGGGTGAAGTGGAACGGACCTCAGGCGATTGCGTGGCAGGGACGCGCATCGCGCCGGTGATTGTAGCGATCTGAGAACCTCAAGTGATTCGCATCCGACGACAAAAAGGACGCTGCCTGCGGGATTTGGGGTACCATTCTCTGGGTGACCCTATCCAGAGAGCAGGAATGGCGAGCGACTCCATCCTGTTCATCCCTTTCATCCTCTTCATCCTGTCAAATTCTTTCCGTC
>JAPLOC010001281.1 GCA_026692825.1 Planctomycetota bacterium
CATTCGCCGCCGCGTTGGCCAGGACCGTGGTTGGGGGCTGTTGAGTCTGGGGAGTTTCCGGTCGCACCGGAAGAATGAAATCTCGCGAGCCGAATTGCGACAACTCGGTTCCCGCCAGACCAATTCCCGGGTTGGCGACGAACACCACCAGTTCGTTGGTCGTGAGTTGAAAGTTGCCATTCGTGTCGGGAGTGACCAGGAAGACTTGAGTGATCTGTCCTGCCTGGTTGGGGGGGACTTCGGTGGCAAACTCACCCGTCGGAGAAACAGTCTGTGCCGTGAATGAAATTGGCGAGTCGTTGCCGTCCGTTGCGACAAACGCCCTCCTTTGCACTTCAAACAGATTACTGCCACCCAAATCGCCGGGCTTGGCCCCGCCCAGTTGGTTAAGAATCGATTCCAGGGAATAGGTATGCAGGCGGGTGAAACTCACCCCTGCGACAAAATCTTTTGCGCTTTGCGAAAGCGTTTCGGTGGTACCGTCCCCCCATTGAATCTCGACATTCAAACCGACTTCAGTCTCTCGACCGACAACCAGGGTCACATTCGTCGTGCCGTCCGGACTGACGTCAATGTCTTGAGAGACCTGGATCGGGCTGGCGGTCAAGAAGGGGCGCAATCCCAGCAGCGTCACCGGCGTGATCCCGGTGTGTTTGGACGCGCCCGCCGTCAGTTTAACACCCGTGACACTGGACTGGTTCGGCAACTTGTTTTCGAGATTCGTGGTGCCGGTCGCGGAGATCACCAGCCTCCCGCCGGCCGTGATGTCTTTCAGGACATTCAGATTCCCGTCAATGCTCAAGTTGAGATCACCAGGTGCCTCGGTGGTCTTGGTCGTTGTGTCGGATGACTTGGCCGTTGGACTGGTTGATCTGGCGGTCAAAAACGTGGTCGTGATGCCGTCGGTTCCATCCACAGTTCCGATTTGCAAATCACCGACGTTGTGAAAACTCAGACTCCCGGTCACATTGGCTGCGAACGTGCCGACCGAATTTTTTGAATTCAGTTGGAATTTCCCGGATCCTTCCACCTTCAGTGAGTCCGCATCAATGGCACCCGTCTCCGTCTGTTCGACCAATCCGTCGGGTGACTGACCGGGACTTGACGTGAAGATGGCCGTTCCCGACGTGACAATTCGGGCGATTTTCACGCCATTCTTTCCCACATAGGCGACAGTGCCGTTGCCGCGGGACAGGTCCGAACGGACGATTTGCAGCGAAACAGTTCCCGTGTCATTGTCGGGATGGGTGAGCGTGATGTCTTTCGCCAGCGGGGGCGCGGAATCGTTCATCACCGTGACATTCAGTTCCTTGACCGTGATGGCATGGTTTTGCGAGACCGTTCCGCCCGCGACCAGGGTCGCGGTGTGGCCGGGAGCCGAGAGACGGTTCAGGACGAGTTGATCGGCATTCTGGAAGAACAGATTCCCTTGGATGTCGGCAGTCAGACTCGCGACCAGGTTGTTCGGGTTGTCCAGGATCCAAGGACCGGCCCCCTTCAACGACAGCGTCCTCGTCTGAATTGCGCCGCTTGGTGTCGCTTCCTGTGTCACTTCCTGGGGCGCGATCAACGTGACGTCGTAATTCTGCGCTTGAATGCCAGCCACTTCGAATCCGTCGGCATCCCGATAGAGCAGGTTTCCTTGAATGTTGGCGGAAAGATTGGCGACGTTGTTCGATTGCGTATCCAGTTTCCAGGGACCGGCACCGTTCAACGACAGGCTGCGGGCGACGATCGCCCCCTCCTCGGTCACCTCGTTCGCCGCGGTCAAAGTGACCTGTTTGTCGTTTGCGGTGATCCCCAACACAATGAATCCATTCGCGTCCTGGTACGCCAGATCTCCTTCGACGCTGGCAAACAGTTTCTCGACGTCGTTTTTCTGGGTGTCGAGAGTCCACGGCCCTGCGCCGATCAAAGTGAGTTGTCGTGCCTGAATCGCAGCCGACTCTGTCACTTCCTGGGTGGCGTTCAACGTGACGTCGTGACCCGCCGCGGTTATGCCAGCCACTTCGAATCCGTCGGCATCCCGATAGAGCAGGTTTCCTTGAACGTTGGCCGACAGACTGATGACGTTGTTCTGATGCGTATCCAGTTTCCATGGACCGGTACCGTTCAATGACAGGCTGCGGGCAACGATCGCCCCTTCCTCTGTCACTTCATTCGCCGCGGTCAAAGTGACCTGTTTGTCGTGGGCGTCGATCCCCAACACGCTGAATCCGTTCGCGTCCCGGTACGACAAATC
>JAPLOC010001282.1 GCA_026692825.1 Planctomycetota bacterium
GCGACGAAGGGGAGGGAGAGGGACGCCTCTCCCTTACCCGCTATGGAGTGCGGGGCCTTTTCCCCGCCTTTCCTTCATCCTCCCTCGACGACCGGCAGGCAGAACCGACTTTCGGCTGAGGTCTTCGATCGCGAGTTCGACCCACTACGTTGAAGGACACACCAGCGCGCCAGAGCCGCGCACGCAGTGAGCGGGCGTCGAAAACCGCTTACTGCGTGCGCGGCTCTGTGCCGACGTCGTCTTGTCGGTCGGGGGAAATCGATATGTGGTTGTGGTGCGTTGGGTCGACCGGCTCGGCAGGGAGTCGACGCTGCCTGTTGCGAGGTATTGTGAGGAAGAACGAAAGGCGGGATCGAGATCCCGCACTCCATGGAGGCCGCCGGGACAACCGGCTCGCTGCGCCGTCCGTTGCGGCAACTCTGGTCGCTGGTAAAGACCGCTCCCGCCGGGGCCTTCACTCCCGGCTCCGCTCGCACCCTCTCCTTGGCGCTCCGCTCACTTGTCAGACGGACTCAGGCACAGGCGGAAGCCCCAGTAGTAGTCCCGATCCGACGCATCGATCATGTCGCGGTCCACCGACTTGCAGCCTCTGGCGGGTTCTTTCCAGTTCCCGCCCCGGTACGCCCGGCGCGGGCCCTCAGGGGCACCCCACAAGTCGTCTTTATAATCGCACCACTCGCTGACATTACCGTGCGTATCGAACAACCCCCAGCCGTTCGGAAGCTTGCTCGCACAGGGGGCCGCGCTCGAGGTCGTTCCCTTGGAAAACGTCGCGAATCTCCGCAGCAACTCGGCATCGTCACCGCTGGAAAAATCGGTCGTCGTCCCGGCACGACAGGCATACTCCCATTCCGCTTCCGTCGGCAGCCGGTAACCGGTCCCCTTTGGTACCAGTCGCCAGGCATCGTGTTTTTTCTTTTCATCGTATACGCCTTTCTCCTTCTTCCCGGTCCGCTCATAGCATGGCGTGCGTCCTTCCTTGTGACTCAGCCAATTGCAGAACAGTACGGCGTCGTACCAACTGACCAGTTGCGCCGGGTGGTCCGGTGTCGGGCTGACTTTTCTTAAGACGCCACGCCAATTCGCTGGCTTCTCCTCGTCCGGATAACTTGCGTCATTCACGAATTGCTGGAATTGGCCCACACTGATCTCTCGGTCGCACAGAAAGAAAGCCCGCTCCAATGTCACCGTATAAGGTTTTGCCTCACGCGTTTCGTCGTCGATTCGTCCGTCCTGGCCGGGTACTCGTTCGAACTGGCCGGGTGCCATCCGCAGCAGCGTCATTCCCAACGAATTCACGAACCACTGGCGGCCATCAGTCGGTTGAGCTTCCGACGGCAACGCAGGAAGCTCGACGCCCCACTGCCGCAAGGCCCAGCCCGCCGCGCTGTGTGTGCCGCTGTCCACAGCCGATGTGTACCACTCCGCAAATGCCGGCTGCCAGGCAGTCCGTTCCGATTCAGACACCTTTTCTAATGGAACACTTCCCACTGCCAGACAGATTCCCGAGCGCAGTGCCGCGTCAGTTTGCGACGGACTATTCCTTGTTGCGAGCCTCGCCAGATCTCCATGCCAGACCGCGAACTCGTCGATAAACAAGGTCCGCTGAACGGGATCGGGGCGGTCGTCGATCCGGCACATGTCGGCCGCCAGTCTGTCGTCTTCCAAATGGAGAGCAACCACCGCAGCACGGGTCTTGAGCCTCCAGCTCTGTTCTGCTTCGGCCCGACCTGCGAGCGTTTGAATTGCCGTCAAGGAGCGCTCGCGCTCTTTTCCAAACGCGATCACCAGATTGTCGACCTCGTCGGCAGAGGCCCGTTCAATCTGTGTGCAAAGAAACTCGACGTCGACACTTCCGTAATTTGCCAAGGCGTATGCCAGCCCGAGTTTTTGAAGTGCGTCCGCATCAGCGATTCTTCGCTGCAGCTCGGCGACAACGATGTCCGCCGGCAGTTGCTTGAGATCCTTGATCGCGGCGGGAACAAATACACCATGCGTGTTTTGAACGGTATCCACTGCGGTGGAGACACTGCGTGCCAGGCTGACGTGGCGCTCGGCCGAAACCACGTTCCAGATTCCGATTCCAATCAGCAGCAGAATCGCCAGGGCACTCCCCCAACGGACGGCATGCACACGCCCCGCCTTACGCAGCATTTTCTGCTGGGTCGGCGTCCAGTTTTTCTGCGGGACGAGCGTCACTGCGGTCAGGTACTCCCACCACGATGGCAGATGCCGATTTTCGGGTTTCGCCTGCCAGAGCGCTGCCCGTTCGGCCAATTGCAATTCGGCCCGGCCACGGCGGGTTTCCTTTTGCTTCCGGGTGAGCCAGTCGCGGAGCGACGGGACGAGGTAGTCGTGGGTGAGTTGGAAGAAGCGGGTGCTGAAAACCCGGGGGCTAACGCCCACCGGCTCGCCGGTGCTTTCGATTTCGCCATCGCTCTTTCCTTCCGCGTCCGTGGGCGTAATCAGTCGCAGTTCCGCGTCGAGAATGCGCAGGAGATCTTCGAATTCGCGGGGACGTTGAGCATAGCCTGAGGCTTCCAGCAGTTCGTGCTGCGACCGCATGTGCCCTTTGATGTCGGTTCCGGATTCCGGTAACAGTGATTTCAAAACAGCGCGTGCCGCTTTTTGATGGTAGCGGTGTTCGGGAGGCGCGTTCGCCTGGCTGAACGTCTCTTCGAGAAATGTGACGCCGACCCCTGCGGTGCCGCCGACGGTCTTTAGTGACGCGGGGGTCCAGGTTTTGGCTTTCATCATTTCGGCGAAGAGGGCAAGCCGGACGGAGATTACTTTGCCTTCCTGTGAGATGCCTAAGACCGCTTGTTCGACGAAGTGTTTTTGGTCTGACGTGAGTTCGGTGGTGCCGTCGGGGAGCGCGCCGAAGGCCCGACCGAACGCCGTCAGAACCTTCTCGGCGTGCCGAATCGGGAAGAGATCGACCGCCCCCGAATTCTGTCCCTCCACAAGCCTCACCTCCAGCGCGCGCATGAAGCGGGTCGCCGCCATCCAGAAGTCGTCGCGAACCATGACAACGCATTGAATTCGAATGCCATCACACTGCCGCAGTGAGTCGACCAGTTCGGTATGTTCCTCTTCCCGTTTCGCATGCAGCCATTGCTCGAATTGGTCGA
>JAPLOC010001283.1 GCA_026692825.1 Planctomycetota bacterium
CCGTTGCCCTGTCGGAAGCGGAGTCTCTTTTCCCGAGAGGTGCGTCCACCGCAGCCATTGAGCCGTCTGTTGGTCCAGCTCAACATCCGGCTCGAAATTCGCGTGCAGGAACAGCGTCGTCGGGGTCTGGTGGTAGTTGATCGAGGACCTAAGGAACTCCCAATGAGCGTCGGGCACATCGTCCAGTCGACCGCCGTACGAGAAGAGCGTGTTCGACCCGCCGTACCGCAACCATCCCTCACGCCACTGCCGGTCGTACTGCGCCTCGAGCATCATTTCTTCGTGGTTTCCCCGAATGAAAATGACCCGGGTCGTCCCGAAGATCAAGAAACGAGGAACTTCTGTGTTTGAACGGATCGCGGTCGTCAATCGCTTCGCCCTGGATTATTTGCGTCAGATTCTCGCCGATCTCGACGACGCCGACCTCGCGGCGGTTCAATTCGCGGGACAAAACCCTCCCGCGTGGAACTTGGGCCATCTGGCGGTTGTCGCCGACTATGGTCTGAGTCTGGTGGGAGGGTCGGCACGCAGTCCCCGCGCCTGGCGAGCGCAGTTCGGTCCGGGTTCGAAACCCTCGGACCGTCGGGAGGATTATCCGTCGAAGGCCGAGCTGCAATTGGCCGTCGAGTCTGGATACGACGCGCTGGTTCAAGCCGTCCAGAATGTCGACGCCGACACGCTGGCCAAGCCCCACACATTCCCCCCCTTGTTGCAGTTGTTGCCAACCCGTGGGGACATGTTAACGCACCTGCTCACGACCCACTTCGCCGGTCACCTCGCGCAGATTTCGCAGTGGCGTCGCCAAAAGGGACTTCCTGCGCTGTTCTGATATTCCATTGAACAACCGAGACCTTTCATGCACATTCAACTTGCCCCAGGGTTGAGATCGCTCTGCCACCTGTTTGTGTTTGGGATTGCTACGTTGACGGCGGCCGGTTCGCTGTCGGGGGCGGAACCCAAAATTCGAGTCGTCGTCTGGGACGAGCAGCAGCCCCAGCAGAAACAGGCGTACGAGAATTTCCTGGGGAATGCGATCGCCGCCCATCTCGAAAAGCAGCCCGGGCTGCGTGTCGTCTCGGCCAATCTGCAACAGCCCGAACACGGCCTGTCGACCGACCTGCTCGACAACACCGATGTGCTGATCTGGTGGGGCCATGTGCGACAGCAGGAGATTCCACTCGAAAAGGCCAAAGCAATTGTCGAGCGGATCAAGGCGGGGCGGTTGTCGCTGATCGCGCTGCACTCGGCCCATTGGTCGCGACCCTTCGTCGAAGCGATGAACGAACGCACCCGTGCCGATGCGCGCAAGCGCTTCCCCGATCCCAAGGACGGTCCTCCGGTGAAATTCGAATTCGTTCCGTACACTGGGGGATTCGTGCCGACGAAAGATTCTCTGGTGACTCCCGCGTACTACGCGATGCGGGGCTTTAATGGACAACTGACGGTTCGAGTCGATCTGCCGAACTGTGTGTTTCCCTCGTATCGCGGCGATGGCAAACCGAGTACGACCCGGGTGTTGCTCGCCGATCATCCGATCGCCAAGGGACTGCCGAAGACGTTTCAGATCCCACAGACCGAAATGTACGACGAGCCGTTCCACGTCCCGGAGCCGGACGAAGTCGTGATGGAAGAGACCTGGGAGGCGGGAGAGCGGTTTCGCAGTGGCTGCGTCTGGAAACTGGGCGAGGGGCGGGTGTTCTACTATCGCCCCGGGCACGAAACGTTTCCGGTCTATCGCCAGGAATTGCCGCTCCAGGTGTTGACGAACGCGGTGGAATGGCTGGGGACAGTGTCGCGTTAAACAACTTCCAGTCGAAGCGGTGGCCCGTAGTTTGGAATTCATTCCAAACGTCTTGATTTAAGGACTCGCCGACCGCGATCACGGGAGGGCCATCTCCCATGATCGCGGTTCCTCCTCCCATCACTTGCTCTCCCATGAATTCGGAAAACCCGGGCAATTCGCAAACAGAGTCCACACAGGCCAACGCGTTGGTACCCGCGTCGAATTCGGGCGCTCTCGTCGGCACCGTGCGCCTGGCGTATCCGATTCCGGGATACGCCGAGCTGATCCGGGATTGGCCCTTGCGAGGGGGCGCGCTGCCCGCCCCCGCTCCGGAGGTTCCGTTTCCCAGTCAGCATTGGGATTGGCGGGCCATTCATTCCGAACCGCAGATTGACGGGAGTGCATGGGTGGCCCCCGGCGCGGTTGTCTATGGGAGGGTGCGACTCAAGGCGCGGTCGTCGGTCTGGTTTACCTGCGTGCTGCGGGGTGACCAGGAGTGGATCGAAGTCGGGGAGGAAACCAACATTCAGGATGGCTCGATTCTGCATGTGGAACATGGGGGCTTCCCCTGCATCCTGGGAGATCGGGTGACCTTGGGGCATCGGGCGATTGTCCATGGCTCGATTGTGGGGAACGGCGCGTTGATTGGAATCGGCGCGACCGTCCTCAGTCGCTGCGTCGTGGGCGAAGGGGCGCTGATCGCGGCGGGGGCAGTCGTTCTTGAAGGAACGAATGTGCCGCCCCATACGCTCTGGGCGGGCTGCCCCGCGAAACAGTTGAAAGAACTGAGTCCCGCGCAGCGCGATCGACTCGCCGAGACGTATCGGCATTATGTCAATAACACGCTGGCGCATCGCGTCGGGTTTTCGGTGGAAATCGACGGCTGAGCGGGAATCGGGACTGGTTTTTGGTCCGGGGGGACAGACTTCGTCCCGCGAAAACTCCCGCTGGCGGAATCGCGGAATCTGGTATACTCAACCGCGAGTTCGAGCCCATTCCCTCCGACCGGTCCTCCCCTGCCTGCCGTCGAAATGTGCAACCACGTGCGTGAAAACTGTGTCGGATCGGCCGGTGAGTTCTTGAAATTCGAATCAGCGGCTGCCCGGATTTCGGTGGGCTTCCGGCGACGGGAGGGCGAACGTCCTCGTGAGC
>JAPLOC010001284.1:0-1062 GCA_026692825.1 Planctomycetota bacterium
TCCCGTCAACAACGCACCCACGGTGGCTGGCGTGAACACGCTGGGATACACCGAAAACCAGCCAGCGCTCGCGATCAATCCCTCGATCTCGCTGAGCGATTCCGATCACACGCGACTGGCCTCCGCGACGGTCAAGATTTCGGCCAATTTCTCCACGGCTCAGGACCTTCTCGAATTTTTCGGGAATGCGATGACGGGCAATATTGTGGGAAATTACAATCTGCGAACCGGTGTGTTGAGCCTGATCTCGGAAGGGGCCACCGCGACGCCCGCCCAGTTTGAAGCGGCACTGCGGCGGGTGACCTACCGCAATCTCAGCGACGCGCCGACGACGCTGACACGGTCGATCAGTTTCCAGGCATCCGACGGAATCACGCTCAGCAATATCGTCATCGGCACGATTACCATCACACCGGTCAACGACGCGCCCATTCTCAGTGGCGCGAATGCGATCGCGTACGCCACCTCCCAGGCGGCGACCGCGATCAACCCGACCATTTTGGTCGCCGACATCGACAATACGACGCAGTCGACCGCGACCGTGCGGATCGCGACGAACTATGTCGCGGGTGAAGACCTGTTGGCGTTCACGGGTACGACGGCGACCGGCAACATCACGGGCAGTTTCGACAGCGGGACCGGAACGATGACCCTGACGTCAGTCGGCTCAACCGCGACCAAAGCGCAATTCCAGGCGGCATTGCGCCTCATCACCTATCGCAACACGAGTCTCCATCCCGCACTCGCCGCCAGGACGGTTGAGTACCAGATTTCTGATGGCTTCCTCCTCAGCAATCGTGTGACTTGTCTGGTGACCATCAAGGTGGCCGGCGCGGCACCGGTTCTTTCGGGGGGGAGTACTCTCAGTTACAAGGAAAAGCAGCCGGCGAAGATTGTGAATTCCGCCATTACAGTCGCCGACAGTGACAGCGCGTCCCTCGCCTGGGCGACGGTGAAGCTCTCGTCGGGCTTCGCCGCCGGTCAAGACGTCTTGGACTTCGCAGGGGACGCCACGACCGGGAATATCACCGGCAGCTACAACGCGAGTACCGGGATACTCCT
>JAPLOC010001284.1:1078-1647 GCA_026692825.1 Planctomycetota bacterium
CTCCTGCTGATTTCGGCCGGAGCGTCGGCGACCAAAGCGCAGTTCCAGGCCGCTTTGCGTCTGGTCACCTACCGGAATTCCAGCCTGAATCCCAGCAAGGCGAATCGATCGGTCGCCTACCAGATCTCCGATGGCACCAATCTCAGTAACACGGTCACGAGTACGATCACTGTCGGGTAATCGGCAGGATCTCCATTGTGATTCATCGATTGAAGTTCAACGCGGTCGAATGTGAGGTCTTTTCGCGGAACCGAGCCCGTCAGGAAGCGGTAACGGATTGCCGCTACCTCAGTCGGGAAGTCCCACGAGGATGAAACCAGCCCAATAGTAAGGATGGCTGAAGGGGTATTGTTCCTCGGGGTTCACGACGGATTGACGAGTATTCAGTCGCTTCGTCCCGCGCGCCACCGCGGTGTCCACATCGGACTTCAGGCGTTTGATTTCGTCTGACTTCAAATGGCGCAACCACTCCTTGGCTTCCGCGAGCGCCGCAACCTTGGGGAGTGGATTATCGCGCTTGCCGGCATTTTCCGCGAGATTGGCGTAAAATCGTTCCATGAGCAGCGCGG
>JAPLOC010001284.1:1687-3314 GCA_026692825.1 Planctomycetota bacterium
AAACGACCGAGCGACTGCCGGCGAGTAACAGCGCCTGTGCGAATCCCAGGTAACCGTCACCATGAGTCGGTCGTCCGAGTGCCGTTTCACACGCGGAAAGAACCACGAGGTCGGCGTCGAGATCCCACTGTTCAGCGACTTCCGCGACAGTCAATCGATCAGATATCAGCACGCCAGGTTGTAGCGCCTGCTTCGCAAAGTTCGATATGGGGAACGGCGAAAGGACCAGTGCCGATCGTGCCGGGCGATCCATGTCGATCTCACCATGAGTCGCCAGATGGATGTAACGGAATTTTTTCAACGCGTCGGCTTTCGTGAGTTCCTGTAACCGGAACTTATTGGCCTCGGCTCCCAGAAGGACCAGATTTGTGTCGTCTTTCGTGGGGCCGACCCGGGTGATTCGTTCAATTTCAACCGCCGTCAATGGAAGGGGGGCGATTCGAGGTGAACTGCCAGTGTCCCCACCAGATTCGGCCACCGGTCCGCCGTCGGCGACTGGCTCTTGCTCACTTGCGAGTGGAATCACCGGATCGCCAATTGCCAACAGCCCCCGCGTTTTTGGGGCCGGCAGCGATCGCAGGTGCGCATACAGGCTGCCCGAGGCGGCGTAGCTGACGCGAATTCCGGGTGGCGTCACGAGTTCGACCGGAAATCCCCGAAAATATGACGACGGCAACACGATCAGATTGGCGACCGCCGGCAGATCTTTGGTCGCGGCAAGGTGCGGGATCAGCGGCCCCACGCACCGCGTCGACAGCCGCCGCAATGATTCGTTCGGAAACAACTCGTTGGGAGTCCGCAGTGATGAGTGGAGTCGACGGGGCGTCTCATAATCGTCAACGGTCCAGACGCCGTCCCGTCCACTTCCAGGCACCGGTACCACAATCGGGGGACCGGCGCTCCGCAGGACAAAAACCCAATGTTCACCGTTGGGATCAACCGCTTTGGGGCCCACCGGATGATGGTCGAGCCAGGCGACCAGCGCGGTCTCTTTGGGAATCCGTTCCTGAATTCTGGCAAGCGCCAAGGGACTGCCGGCGACTGGGCCCAGCGTTCGATTCAATTCGCTCTCCAAGCCCTCCAACTCCGATCGAGTGGCGAGTTGTTCCTTCACCAGCCGATCCAGAATCTCCCGGGATTCCGGTCCGGTCTTGCGTCGTGCCGATTCAATCTGCCGCTCCAACTCCGTTGTTCGCACGGTCAATTCCCGTCGTCGGTTCGCGAGATCGATCGGCATCGCGCGCAGGCGAACGGCAAGATCGTCGAGAATTCCCCGGCCGATGGATTGTTCAAAAACTTCAAATGCCCGTGTGGAGTTTCCAGTTCTCGCGAGAATTGACGCCAACAACGACTGGGGAGCGAATCTCGTATCGATCAGGGCGCGTGCGCTTCCGGTCGCGGCGGCAGGGGTCCGCGCGCGATCGCGGATGGCAGTCGACTGTTCCAGTGCCCGCGCCGCGGCACCATAGTCACCCATCGCGTGCAGATTCACGCCCTGGTTATTGAGCAACTGCCCCACTTTGTAGTGATTCTCGCCCAGCGACTCGCGGCTAATCGAGAGCGCCGTTTCATAGGCGTCGTTGGCGTCCTTATAGTCGCCGAGGCTGCGATGACAATACCCCAAATT
>JAPLOC010001284.1:3358-3985 GCA_026692825.1 Planctomycetota bacterium
GGCCTCCTCCAGTTTTGGAATCGCCTCATCAAAGCGTTGCTGCGCCACAAGATTCTGCGCCAGGTTGTTAAGGATGTCCGATTGCAAGGGGTGCCGTCTCGGAAGATGGGCGCGAGCCATCGCCAGAGACTCGATCAACATCTCTTCAGCCCCCTTGAGATCGCCCCGCGCCTGTCGATTGGTCGCCAATTCGCCGAAGGCCGCGATCGTGTTGCGGTGCGCCGGACCGAGCCGCTGGCGATGGGACTCGAAAGCCTGCTCAAAAAAGGGTGTCGCCTCAGCATATTTCGCCTGCTGATCAAAATTCACGGCGAGGTTATTTCGCAGTAGCTGAGTGCCTCAAGGAATCTCCGCTGGGCTTCGGTATATCTCCCCTGGGTTTGAAGAATCGTCCCCAGATTGCTGAGACAAGTCGCGAACTCCATTGGGTTGTCTCGCGCGTGTTCGCGATAGAAGGACAACGCCTTTTCGAGCGTTTCCGCCGCCTCGCGGGACTTTCCCATCGCCGCCAGATTAGTCGCCAGATTGTTGTACGACGATGCCGTCTCGGGGTGATTCTCGCCAAGCTGCCGACGTCGAATCTCCAACGACTTCTGAAACAGCGGCGTCGCTTCGGACGTTCGTCCC
>JAPLOC010001284.1:4013-7123 GCA_026692825.1 Planctomycetota bacterium
AGTTGTTGTAACTTGTTGCGGTCTCGGGATTCTCCTCACCCAGCGTCGCAATACGGATTCGCAGCGCGCGTTCATGCGTCTGGGCCGCTTCCGAATAGCGTCCCAATGCGTTGAGAGTAGACGCCAGGTTGTTGATCGTGTCGGCCGTCAGGGGGTGCGAGTCTCCCAGTTCCCTCAATCGAATCTCCAGCGCGGTTCGAAACTCCCGTTCGGCGTCGGCAAAGCGACTCAACTGAAAGAGGTGATTGCCGTGACGATCCCAGGCGCTTCCCGTCCGGTGATCCGTCCCCCCGAAGAATTCCTTGCTGGTCAAAACAATCTCAGAGGAGAGTCTCTCAGCCTCGGCCAACTTCGATTCGCTTTCGAACTGGGTCAATTTCAATTCGAATTCTCCCAGTTCCTTGAGACGGGCACGCGTGGTCGCGTCGCGTTGACCGGCGTCGCGAAGGTCGTGGGCATAGCGCTTCGCGTCACGCGTCTGCCAATGGTCAGCCCCTTGACGCTTCTCCCGGAACTGCGCCGCCGACTCGGCCGGAACCGCCGCCTTTTCAAACTCTCCGCGCTTCTCCAGTTCCCTCGCTTGGGATTCGCTTCGCTCGACCAGCAGTTGTTCCAGTCGACCGAGCGTTCGCCGTCAGGGAGGAGGTGATTCCGCACGGGCGGCGGTGTTCGAAACGAGCCATCCCCACAGCCCGATTCCCAGCCCCAAAAGCGCCATTCGCACTCCTGCCATCATCTCACCTCTCTGTGACAAGAAACGCCCAACCTTCCACCGACAGGACATTGGAGTCGGCTCGTAGCCATTCGATCAAGCTCTTCAGGCGACCGGGAACAGCGAGTTTTTTGCCTGGCCCACGCGTCTGGTGCCGGCTTTTCGCCGTGAATCCAAGGATTTCGTCATTTTGAAAATGCCACGCGACCCCTGCGGGAAAGGTGTCAAGCGTTGGCCAGGGAACCTCTCCTCGTTCCTTGAGCCAATCTGAGGCGCTGGGCAACGGTTCGGGCGATGTGACAACAACGATCGCAGTCATTCCGTATCCCTCTTCGAAAACGAATGCCTCATCCAGGTGCGATTCATCGGGATAATTCGCCACCTCTCCGCGTCGCGGAATCTCGGCCGGTTCTGACGGCCAGACCACCACGAGCTGGCCATCGGTTTGGATCACCAGCAGGTACGCATACATCGGTGTGGGAAACTGCGCTCGAATCCGAACCGCGTCTCCCAGTCGACCCGTGAAGACCTCGGATCCGATCTGTCCGCGCGGAATCTCCTGATTCCCTTCAATCGACAGGTAGTCGATCGTGAACTCGCGTCCCGGGCCCTTCGAACCGACAGTCGATTCGCTTGCCGGCGTCCATCGCAGCACCCCGGCGGCCAGTGCGAACAGCGCGACGGCGCACACCAACGACGTCACCATCGCGCGGCGGCTGGATGAGTGTGTGGACTTTTTCGCTGTCGCCGGGTCGGTAACCGAAACTCGCGACCGACGTGTCTGTTCCAACGCATCAGCCAGCGCGATACAACTGCCGAACCGTTCGCCGGGCGATTTCTTGAGCGCCCGCAGGACCACCTGTTCAACGTCAGCCGGCACGTTGGAATTCAGAGACCGAATCGCGATCGGTTCGTCCATCAGGATTCGAGCGGCAGGCTCTGGGCCGGCGAATGGATGATGACCGGCCAGCAACTCGTACAAGACGACACCAATACTCCAGACGTCCCAACGTGGGTCGGGACTTCCGTGTCGCAATCGCTCCGGTGCGAAATACGCCGACGTACCGCCCCGGTCCGATTGATGTGAATCGACAACCGCCGGACTCGAAACACCAAAATCGGTAAGGATCGGTTCCAGTCGGACGTTGAGCAGGATGTTGTCGGGCTTGATATCGCAATGAATACGCCGACGATGTTCGCAGACGTACTGAGTCGCGCGGGAAAGCTGAATCCCCAGTTCAACCACCTGTTCCCACGGAATCGTGCGACGATCCCGCAACAAGTCACTCAGGGTGCCATTTTTCTGGTAGGCTATGACATGAAACGGAGTTCCGTCACTCAATCGCCCGGTGTCAAGCGCCCGCGCGACATGCGGGTGATTCATGGAGCGAAGGGTCTCGGTCGCCGATTCGAATCGAGACAATCCCTGAGGAGTGGTATCACGCGGGATCTTCAGAACAACTTCTCCAAACTCCCCTTGGGTATCAACCGCCCTGTATAGATGCCCCTCCCCGCCCGTCTTCAGATGGCGCACGTGAGCGTACCGGCCCACAACGGAAGGGACTTCGGGCGGAACCCGGCCCGATCCTGTGTTCTCATGGGGAGAATTCTCCTGCGGTCGAACCAAGATACAACCTCCGCTTCACGATGGTCTCGACATAAGGCACACCTTCTGATGGCAATCATACCATAGCCGTTGCCGACGCTCCTCGAAAAACGGGGATCGAATGAGTTTCACGACGTCGAGGGCACATTGGAATCGAGGATCGAGTCTTGCGAGGCCCGGATGCGAATTCTGGAGTCGAGCAACCCCGGTATTGAATACGGTGCCGCCTGGCCCCTGTGGCGGACGGCGTTCCTACGACGCCGCGGTCTGGACGACCGTCGGCAGAGTCGAGTGGAGACAGATTGAAACGCCGCATCGGAAACGGCTGCTCGCGCGACGATGAAGTCAAACACCGGGTGACGTTTACCGACCTAACCGCCGGCTGCGCCGTCGGACGCGACGCCGCGGAGCGTCGTCGCGACAAAGTGGCCGAAGGCTGGGGCCACCCACAAACCGATATCATGATCCTGGCTATTCTGTCATTGGACACCCACGAGTGGCCGGTTTTTAGGCACCCAGTGACACGATGGCAAACCGGCGGAATGAAGCGAGGCGAAATGGGGATGATCGTCAACGTCCCGAGGAAAGCCAATTCACGTCAGCCTGCAAGCGCATTGTCGCGGCACGCGAGTCGGGAATATTTCCCAGAGCCGTCGAGCCCGGCGATTTCGCCACGTAATCGAAACCGCCTTTCAGGCTCGCGACCGTTCGGAGCGGCCAAACCGGACCGGGTTGCCTGGCTTGTGCCGCTCGAACTCTTCGCAGAAACAGAACAGCGGCGCGTGGTGCCGG
>JAPLOC010001285.1:0-2821 GCA_026692825.1 Planctomycetota bacterium
AATCAACTACTGCGGGGAGTTCGTTCCATGACAGAATCTGTCACGTACCCGGCGATTCTTAAAGAAGGTCGAGAAGCGGGACGAGAAGAAGAGGCCCGGAGAATTCTCCTGGCCCTGGGAACGAAGAGATTTGGCAAGCCCTCGACGAAGATCCGCAAGGTTGTGGCCGGAATGACTGAACCGGCAGTGATCGAGGATCTCGCCACACGAATGCTCGACGTCAAGAGTTGGACGGAACTGCTGGCCGAGAGGGAGTGACACCGGCCGTGGACGACAGCAATGGTGACAAATTCGCCCGCATAAGTCCCGTTCTGCTCCAGGAGTTTTTGCACGCGCTCCGTGCCGAGCGGCTTGAGGTCGGTATCCGCGATGTCGAGCGCCTGCACAGGGTCTTCTCGACTCGGCGCGACTGGACTCTCTCCGCCATTCACGAAACGCTGCGGTTGCTGCTCGCCCGCGACCCGAATGAACGCCGGACGTTCGATCGGCTATTCAAGAGCTTTTTTCAGGTGAGCCGAGAGGGGGGTGACGTCGCCCCCTTTGACCTGGCGCGGGCTCTTGCCGACTTGCGCGACGCGGCACCGCTGGAAGCGACACCGCAAGCTCCGCAGACTCTCGTGTCGGTTCAACTCCCGCCGGAACCGCGAGATTCCAAGCCGGATCCGTCCGTTAAAAGGCCCAGGTGGCCCAGTCGCGAATGGCAGGGCAAACTCGGCCAATTCGGGGTATTGGCCACTGGGCTCTTTGTTCTGTTGGGAATCATCTGGTGGACGAAACTCCCGATCCCACCCCGTCCGCCGAAATCAGATCTCGCCCTTGAACCGGCCGAATTCGACTTCGGTTCCCACGCCACGGGTGAACCGACCGAACTGCAACTGCAGATTCACAATTCCAGCTCAAAAGATTCCGCCGAAATCACCAGTCTCGCCATCGCTGGCGATTACCGGGACTTCACCTCCGACCAACTCGATCGACTGGTCGGGCGCAAACTCGCCCCCAAAGAAGTGGTCTCGTTCACCGTCTCTTTCAAGCCGGCCAACAAGGGGGA
The DNA here is from genome assembly GCA_026692825.1 of Planctomycetota bacterium. Lineage (GTDB taxonomy): Bacteria > Planctomycetota > Planctomycetia > Planctomycetales > Planctomycetaceae > UBA10511. The sequence goes on from JAPLOC010001285.1 coordinate 1,049, forward strand.
CCGTCGCGGGGCGGTGCTGCTGAACGCCGTTTCGCTTTGGCCCCCCGTGATGTCGAAGCTCCGCGGCACCGGCACGCTGGAATTCACACCTCCCCCCGATTTCGTCTTTCCACCGATCAACTACCCGTCGACCGATCCCACCGGCCTCCCCACCGCCATCCGACACGAGTTTCGACCGCTGGTTTATTCCACGGCCTGGCGCTATCGGCTGGGGGGCGGCGTCACGTCGCTGTGCGCCTTCGCCGGCCTTGCCGTGTACGTGTTGCAGTACCGCAAGCCCCCCCGCGACAATCCGTTCCCGTCGCGCGAAAACGAAGGGAATGAGCGGTTTTCATTCGCCTCGGTGGGAGGTGAACTCAAGCCGTTGATCACCCCCTCTCAGGCGAAACGGCTGGGAGATCAACTCGATTTTCTGCCGACCGAAATCGACAGCGGCAAACTCGACGCGCCACGCAGCGTCCGCGAGACGATTCGCGCCGGCGGCCTCCCCCGACTGCGGTTTCTCCCCCACAAACTGCTGCGCAGCGTGGTGATTCTCGAAGATTCCTTGGCACATCCCGACTTTCGCACTCCGCTCGTCGACCAGTTGTGCGACCGCCTGCGAACCACCGGTGTCGAATACAGCCGCTATCGGTTCCGTGGTTCGGCCGATCGGCTGAACGGTGACCGCGGGGCAATCGTGGAACTCGCCGAGCTGCGGCGGGAGCGCGAACGGCAGGCGGTGTTGCTGTTCACCGACGGCGCGAGTTTTGTCGACGATAAGTCGCTCGCCTCGCTCGAACAGCTCGCCGATTGGCCCCGTATCGCCTGGCTCGACCTGCGTGAAGAGCGGTTTCGCGCGTCGAGCGGCGACGTTCCCCGAGCCCAGGGGCTGGCGGTCTTCCCGGCGACCTCGCAAGGGTTGCAAGAGGCGTTCGCCAGTTTCGCGGTCGGTCGGCGAACGGATGAGGGCGAAGAGTCACCCCCCCGACCGCTCCCCATTCGTTCGCGGGCACCGAGATTGTGGGCGGCCGACTGCGCCTGCCTGCAACCGTGCAGCCCGGCGCTCGCCCATCGCCTGCGCGAGGAATTCCACACAGATCTTCCGGTCAGTGCCATTCAACGAATCTATCGGCTGGATGGGAGTATGGTCGAAGCTGCGGGGATCGTCTTCGACCAGCCGACGTTGCGACTCCTCCGCCAGACCTGGCTGGCCCGCCGAAGCTCAGCGCGGCAGCGCGAAGTCTTGGAATTCATCGAAGAGCAACTGCAGAAGGCGAAGCCTATCTCGGAGAATCCCGGCACGCCGAACATGGCGGAGCTGACTTGGCAAGCGGCCCTGGCGCGAGTTCGCCTGGAGATCGATCCCAACCCGGGGCAACTCAAGGAACTCGGTCGGTTGGCGAGTTCTCCGGTCGGGCGCTATCTGGAGAAAAGTCTCGAAGCGTTCACGGTCTCGACGACCGATTCTGAAAAAGCACCTCTGCGAGTCGCACCCACCAACCCGCACGCGCGGCAGCGACTGGCGGCGATCGCGCCGGAGATCGGCATCGCGCGACTGGATGCGGTACCGCTTCGCCGACTTGACAAGGTCGCCCTGGCGACGGCCGCGTTAGGAACGCTGCTCTGCGCGGGACTCGCCTGGCACGATTGGGCCAAGCCCCCGGCGGCGTATTGGAATGTCACCGGCGCGGGGGCCGAGCGGTTGGTGTTGTGGGAAACGCCCCAGGGGGCGAGAGCGCCGCGACGGGTCGGGGCGTGGGGAACAGGTTGGACTGCCCGCGAACCCGTTCC
>JAPLOC010001285.1:2854-4194 GCA_026692825.1 Planctomycetota bacterium
GAAAAGGATTCGCAACCCGAGCGGCCCGGTGTTCAGTTCACTCGCGCCGATCTTGGGAATAACGCCGCCGAATTCACGTTGGAATCTTCTCAGATTCGCACACTGGAATTGAAATGGATTCAGCCGGGGACCTTTTTGATGGGGAGTCCGGAGGACGACGAAGGGCGATCGAAGGACGAGGGACAGCATCAGGTGACGCTGACGCAACCGTTTTTCCTGGGTGTGACGGAAGTGACACAGGGGGAATACGTCGAGATTATGGGGGGTGAGAATCCGAGTGGTTTCAAAAACGTGGGAATGCTGGCACCCGTCGAAAGTGTCGATTGGGAACAGGCGACGGAGTTTTGTAAGAAACTGACGGCACTTGAGCGGAGGGCGGGGCGATTGCCGGAGGGGTGGGAGTACCGTCTCCCGACAGAGGCGCAATGGGAATACGCGTGCCGAGCAGGTACTACCTCGGAATTCAGTTTTGGTGAAAGTGAGAAGCTGTTGCCCGAATTCGCGTGGTACATTGCGAACTCGGAGAATACTACGCATCCGGTGCGAACACGCAAGGCGAACAGTCTGGGGTTGTTCGACATGCATGGCAATGTGGACGAATGGTGCCAGGACTGGTACGACGATTACAAGGCTGGTGCGGTAACTGACCCGGCCGGTCCGGGAAAGGGCTCGTACCGAGTGGTCCGGAGCGGCTCCTGGGGCGTCAGCGCGCAGGTCTGCCGCGCGGCGTTCCGCGGCCGGGTAGCGCCGTCCAACCGGAACTACTCCCTCGGCTTTCGTGTGGCCGCAGTTCAGCAGTCTGATCCTGGTAAAGAGCCGTCGCGGGACGCGGCGAGCGGAGCGACGGAGCTGGTTTTCGTGCCGCCGGGACAGTTTGAAATGGGGAGTCCGGAGGGGCAGGGCGAATATTCGCGCGACCAATTGCTTCACAGGGTGAAACTCTCGACGGGCTTCTATCTTGCCAAGCGTGAAGTGACACAGGCACAGTACGAGGCCATTATGGGAAAAAAACCGAGCGATTTACCGAACGATTTTGCGGAATCGAAACCGTCCGCACCGGTGGAAGGCGTCAGTTGGGATGACGCGCAAGAATTTTGCCAAAAACTGACAGGGCGAGACAGCGTTTCAGGCGTGTTGCCAAATGGCTATGTGTACACTTTACCGACTGAGGCGCAATGGGAGTATGCCTGCCGAGCAGGCAGCATTACTGCGTTCACTTTTGGCAACAACGAAATGCAGTTGGACGAATTCGCATGGTACCGAAGAAATTCTAATGCAGAGGCGCACCCAGTTGGGGAACGCACGCCGAATGCATTCGGATTGTACGACATGCATGGCAA
>JAPLOC010001286.1:0-2633 GCA_026692825.1 Planctomycetota bacterium
AGGAATACGACTCGGGCCAGGTTGCAGGAATCCCTTGGGAGACGGCACGCCGATTGATTGAGGGAGCAAATCCATGAAGGTGACGTTCTCTCGCGACGCGGTCCGGGAAGCGCGCGAAGCGAGAGAGTGGTACCGGAACGCTGCAGAGAATCTCGCGATGGAGTTCGATGCCAGACTCGCAGCCGCCGTCGACCAGATTCAATCCGCCCCGCTGCGCTGGCCGATACTCAAGGATTCTGTGCGATTTCGCTTGCTGCAACAACAGCGAAAATAATTGAACGCCTGGCCGTTGCCCCACCCGAGGCAATGGTTCGAGAACGTCATTCGTCCGCAATCCAGCGGACAACCAGCCGGGCAGGCTCGACCATTTCCAATGCTCGGCTCGAGCAACCCATTCGGCACGCACGGGATTGCGCTCGACGTACAGCCGCACGGTGGCCAGGTGATCGTCGCCTTGCAACGGCAACGCCTTGAATCGTCCCTGCCACACGCGCCCGGTCGTGCCGTAATGACGATGATCTCGTCGCGCCGAAGAGATCGACCGAAACCCGACGCTGGGCGTCGTTCAGCGCCGCCACAAAGGCGTCGAAGTCCGCCGGCTTGTGGAACACCGTCTCGCGGCGGTTCCCGCGATTCAAAGCGTGATAGATCATCCCGCCAACAGCGGCTCGAGCAGTCCGTGGCATCCTTGCAGGATGGCCGACGCTAGTCTCCAAGTCAAGAACGCGCTATGTCCCGCCCATTTTTTCCCCCGAGATCGTGTCTCTCCATGCTCAGAATCCCCTGGTAATGCTTCGCCCACCTCCCCGCGAGGATCGGAACATGCCTCCGGGCCAAAATGGAACGCAACTCCGGACATCGTGCGGCTTTTTCACTCCGTCGGAGTTTCCGCGTTCGACTGGTCGCGTCGCCCCGTCTCCCTCTCTTTGTCGCTCTGCGGATTCTCGCGATCCAAGACTGAAATGCCCACAATGAACCCAAGAATAAAAACGGCTGGTCCAAATGTTAGAATCACTACAAGTTTGCTATAATGATCACCGCCAATAATGCCTGCAAGCGAATAAAATACATGCCATCCAATAATAAGCCCCGAAATGAAAAGGATCGCTGATTCAACTACCTCCGATCTAAGACTATTCCAGTGCTGCGTGAAACGCCGCGTCGGCATGGCACCCCGCCGAACTGTAGTCGTCGCATCGTCATTTGGCGGTAGTCGACCAGGATTCAACTTATGTCGATGTGGCGAATTAGAAGAATGAGAGTCTTCAATTAACCGTGAGACTTCAATAGCCAGCGACGCCAATGCAGCTAACGCGTCATTGGCGCTTGGCCGAAAACGATAAAACTCAAGTGCGATTCCAATCGTTCCGCCACGTACATCGTGTACCTTGGTGATGCACTCGAGCGCAAGTCCGGCGGCACTCTCATCACTAGTACAGATCGCATGAATAAACTTTGTTCCTGGGCGTGAATCCGCCATTTGCTCGAGCAAGCAACCAATTAATGCATAGTGTCCATCCTTTTCATGGATGACTTTGGCTGCGACCGTTCCGTAGTCGTGACAAAGCGACGGACTGACTAGTCCGTCATTGCCTACAACCACATAACGCCCCTCGCAGTACACCGAGAAGAACTGCGATCCATAGTGCGGAGTGTTCATTGTGTTCATTTCGGAGTGACGTCACCGGAGTGCTTAACGAAATACTCGGAAATGCCCAATTGCTTTGCCATAAATCCTAAAGCGTTATGCAATCCAGTGCCGTCGAGTGCTGACCCGTGGAATGTATACGTACTTGGATATCGATGCCTCAATGGACCGACAATCTCGTTCTCAACACGGTCGCGAATGGCCGCAAGTCGCTCTGGTTGAACTTGATCCGACTTACTGATGTATACCAAGAGAGTACATACTTGGTCTGCGACTATTTTCGGAGTGTACAGCTCCTTTAATCGCTTGGTGTTCAGGTGGATGAAGCTTGCCTCTTCCTGAGTGGGGTCAACCACTAGCATTACGAATTTGCAGCGCCCCTCATGTAGTACATCGCTGAGTACTCCGGTCGATTCGCCAGGAACATCAACAAATTTTAGTCTGTGGGCCTGCTCGCGGAGCCGCCCTCCGGCCTTGAAAAGCCGGGAACAAAGATAAACGGCAATTTCAAATATTCCTAGGGTCTTTGAGATGTTCTTGATGTCAACCGAAGGATCAGCCCATTTTGCAATGATGGCAGATTTTCCGCTCTTCGTGATTCCGTCGACAAGCACGCCGTAGTCGGTTTGGGTTCGATGGGTTAACGTCGCTTTGAAGGCTTCAAATTCGGCTTTCAGTTTTGCGATCTCTGCCTCTTTGGCTCGAAGGCGAACTTCCCCTTTTGCCTTCTCAGCAAAATATGCTGCGAAACCGGTAGCCAGTCCAGAAATCACAGCAGTGATGAGGGCAGTCGGAATCTCACCTATAATCGGCGATTCGGCGAATTGCGCAACAATCACAATATGGGCGATGAATCCAATTTTTATTGCTGACTCGAAAATCATGTGCATGGGCTGCCAAGTAGGGACCGTTGGATCGGGCAGGCGTTTTGGACTCACCTGTAGCGAAACGATGCTTATCAATTCTATCGTCACGTCGTTTATAC
>JAPLOC010001286.1:2675-5529 GCA_026692825.1 Planctomycetota bacterium
CAGATTATAGTGAGTTTCAAGACTTTTTCGGTCATCCGGGCGGTCGCATACAGGATTCCAGGCCCAAAGCCTAGGCGGTAGGACGCGTCCAGTCGTCGTGCCTGAACGGCCGACCATGCCGCACCGGATCACGCAATCGCTGAAAGTCGCCGCTGCACCTCGGCTCGTTGACATGCTCTAACCACGCCGCATCTCCAATGCTCGGGAAACCGGACGCTGGGCGTCGTTCATCGCCGCCACAAAGGCGTCGAAGTCCGCCGGCTTGTGGAACACCGTCCCGCGGAGGTTCCCGTGATACAATACGTGATAGATCATCCCGCCAACAGCGGCTCGAGCGGTTCGTGGCATCGTCGCGTGGCACCCGACGCGAGTTTCCAACGCAAGAACGCGCTATTTCCCCCTTTTTTGGCCCCCTTCCCGCAGAAGGATCAGCCCCGCGTCCGACGTCATCGGATCGTCCGTCGCCTGAACCTTGACCGAACGGTTGAAACTTTGATCGAATAAGCATTGTTGCCGTTCACCCATTGCGTGATCTCCTGACTCTTCATGGTTAGACAACTCAGCCTGCCCAACTTTCGCGGGTTCGACCTGATCGACCGGACGTTCGATCGCCGGGTGACGTTCATCGGCGGCGTCAACGGCACCGGCACCAGTGAAATGAATAGGGAGGCCACATGAGAATCGACCGACTGGAACTCCAGAACTTCAAGAGGGCGACATTCGAATTTCCACGACCGGCCGACGCATCGCCCGGCGTGGGATCGTTCCACGTCCTGGTCGGCGAGAACGGCACCGGTAAGACGACGATCCTGGATGCGCTCGCAGTGGCGCTGGGGGTGTGGCTGGAGTGGAAACCGGACTCTCTGCTCGCGAATAGTCATCGCCGACTCAAGAAGGAAGACAAGCGGCTCATCGGAACGCCCCAAGGGGACCGGACACAGTTCCAACGCGTACAGGAAACGATGTCCGTGCGGGCGACAGGGGCGATCCTCGACCGGGCACAGTTCTCCTGGGGCCAGGAGCTCGCCGTCGCCAAAACCAAGGTCAGCAATACCGCATCCAAAGAGGCACTCGCGCTGATCCGGTCGGCGTATGAGCGCGTCGGCCAGGGCGAACAAGTCTTGCTTCCGGTGATCTGTTACTACGGCGCTGGGCGCGCCTGGCTGGCCCACAATGAACGCAACAAGGCGAAAGCGAAGTCCAACGTTCCCGCGAACCGCTGGGAAGCGTTTTACGATTGCCTTAACGAACGCATCCGCATCGCAGACCTGGCCCATTGGTTTCTTGGCGAACACATCGCGATGGGCAACCGGAACGGACGCCCTCGTCCGGGCTTCGAGGTCGTGCGCCGCGCAGTGTTGGCTTGCGTGCCGGGGGCTGACGGCATCTGGTACGACAGCGATTCGCAGGAGATCGCCCTGTCGATCGATGGAAACCCACAACCGTTTGGCAACCTGAGTGCTGGCCAGCGGGTCATGCTGGCGCTGGTTGCCGATTTGGCGATCAAGATCGTGACGCAGAACAACTTTCTAGTCCCGCCCGACGAACTCGGTCCCGAGGATGAACCGTTGCCGCGCGTCTTGGCACAGACACCCGGGGTGGTGCTGATCGACGAGCTGGACGTGCATTTGCATCCGAAGTGGCAACGTCGAGTCGCAGGTGATCTGAAGCGGGTTTTTCCCCGTGTTCAGTTCCTGGCTACCACGCATTCGCCTCAGGTCATCGGCGGTATTCTGCCAGAGGAACGTTCCGGCCCAGTCGTACGGCATGGATACGAACTGGATTCTCGAAGTTCTGATGGACGCTGAAAAGGAGGAGCCGGAGATCTCGCGAGCAATTGAAGCGATTTTCGAAATGATCGCGAATCGTCAGCTTGACGATGCGCAAGCGAAGGTCTTGGAAGTAAGGCAACGGATTGGCAATAGCGAGATACTGCAACGCGCCGCATCCACCATCGAACGCATTCGGATGATAAACCGATGAGACACATCGCGAAGTCGGTCGATCCGCCTCAATCGATTCGCGATTGGCTGGTGGAGCAGTTGCCGGTTGGTCAGAATCTCAATTACCGAAACTTCAACGACAAGCCCGCGTTGCGGCGCGAGTTGATCGCCGAACAATTCGGATTATGCGCCTATACGGGAACGCCGATCGATGAGCGACTTGCCGGGTATCACGATGCGAATCACGTGTTCCAGGCCCACATCGAACACGTTAAGCCCAGAAGAGTTTGTAAAGACGAATTGGTCGCGCGGGGCGGCGTATATGGCCGCGATCTGTGCGAGGACATGGACCATCGCAACCTCGTCGCCGCATTGGAAGTGAAGCGACAACCACCGGCGAAGTCGGAAACATTCGGCGCTGCGGCACATGGGGACGAAATGCTGCCCGTTACTCCCCTGCAGGCGGGATGCGAAGAGAAGTTTCGCTTTGATGCGAACGGTGCGATCTTTGGAGTGGATCACCATGCGAGAGAGACCATTCAACTGTTGAACCTGAGGCACGCGACGCTCAGTGGCTGGCGACGTGGCGCAATTGCGGGTTTCTTCCCAAATGATCTTGAGCTGACCCGTGCAGAACTTGAGCAGTTGATTGAACGGCTCGATCAACCGACCGATAGTCGCTTGCCGGAGTTTAGCTTTTGCATACGGAGTTACGCCCGATCTCTACTTGCATCGGCCACGACGCAAGAGTCGCAATCGGATTCCGTTGAATGGGACGCAACCTTTTAGGCCAAAGGTGTTGCCAGCTATTGGACGGACACTTCCCATGTCGGGCTGGTGGGTGTCACCGGGGTCGGCCAGTTTTAGTTTGGGTGTCAGTAGCAACCTACCACGGTACCACTTTCGCAGAG
>JAPLOC010001287.1 GCA_026692825.1 Planctomycetota bacterium
TCCGTGATCGAATTGTCGCTTCCGTCAATGTCAATTGCGTGGTGGCCAAAGTACCGGAATTCACACCCGGTCAACGCGATGAAACTGCAGTCGGGTTCAATCTTGACCCCGCGGATCAATTGAAACGCCCCTTCGAAAGTCAGTCCCTCGAGTTTGATTTTGGAACATTTGGTCAGCTTGAGTGCCGCCGACGTCCCGGAAGGGGCGGCGGCGTAGATTGTGCTGCCAACCTCGCCCCGAATCACAACATTGGTCTTCCCCACCAGCGTCGCCATGGCGGATGAAACATGGTTTCCCGCCCGAACAATAATCGTTTCACCCGACGCGGCTCCCGACACTACCTTGTCAAATGTTCCGGCGTCGGGAACGTACTTCTGTGCGAAGACCTCCCGGCTTCCCACGAACAATCCCACCACCGCCACCCAACGTCCGACCACTTGAAGACGCAACGCCATGGTATGCACCTCGTGTTCTACGAAAGGCTGCACCAGGATTCACGACCCATTAATCGGTCGAATCCGCAGCATCTGTAGATTACACCATGTCGGTTTGTAAATCAAACGATACATTTTGATAAAAGTTGTGAACACGGCGTGTGCGGTTGACGCATTCTGGGACGGAGTTGACAGTGCCAGGGATCTGCTGGCTGTGGTATTGATTCGACAATTGGGTGGCCGGGGCAGCGATTTTGAATCAGATGTCTCGCGTCCGACCGATGCGCCAAGGGGTCTGTCGGTCTTGTAGCGACGACGCTCCGCAGGGTCGCTCCGGTTGTGGTTCCCGTGAAGCGGAACCACAACCGGCTTGACTCAATCGACAGCCCGCAAGCGGAAGTGGTGAAGGCAATTTCCAGAAGCGACCGCAGGACGCCCCCCGCGTCTTTGGGCCTCTACGGATACGTTTGCAGTGCCCCTGCCGTCGGCGCGGTCCGGGGACGTGGCTTCAGAAGCAGATCGGTGGCGGCGTACGTATAGGCCCAACTGGGAACGGAGATGCCTTTCGCCCCAGGAACATTCGTGTTTCCCAACGTCTTGGTGAATTGCAATGGCAACGCGGATCCCTGGACCAGGCAGTTCACGACTGTGCTGTTCTTGTAAAACCCACTGCTGGAGGGAGCCATGACTGCGGGGTCGCTGCAATTCTTGAATGTGTTGTGAGCCAACCGAATCTGCTGGGCGGCGGTATTGGGCGCGTCCTCGAGTCGAAAGCCGGTGGGGCAGTTTTCCGTCCAGCAATTGACCATGTCCAGCTTGCACTGCATGGTGTTGCTCCAACCGCGCACACGCCACCCGATCTCCGAATCCTTGACGATGCACCGCAGGGCCGTCACCTGGACCTTTTCCTTGAGAACCAGCGCGGAAGCGTTGAACGCGGTATCGGCGTTCATCGTAAACCCATACATCCGGACGTCGCGGAGCGTCAACACGCCCGTACTCGTCGTCAGGTGCTTGGTGTCAATCGCATTTTCCGAGGACGTCTTGCCGACCGGCAGCACTGGATTCGGGAATTTGCCCGCAAATTGACTGGAAACCGTGAGATTGGGAATCGGCTCGTCCCAGAAATCGCAATCGTCAATGGTGATATTGTTCCAGTTTCCCCGGTCCGCCTGGAAAGAGTCTCCACTGTTGCAATACGACTTGCATCGCTTGATGGCAAGGCGCTGTGCTGCGAGCGTCACAATCCCGTGCGCATCGACGCGAACTCCTTCCGGAAACGCCAGATTGTGGTGCGAACGACAGTCCGTGATCGAATTGTCGCTTCCATCAATGTCAATCGCGTGGTGGCCGAAATACCGGAATTCGCACCCAGTCAACGCGACAAAACTACAATCAGGCTCGATCTTGACTCCGCGAATCGATTGAAACGCCCCCTCAAACGTCAGGCCATCCAGTTTGATTCGGGTACACTGGGTCAACCTCAATGCTGCCGATGTCCCAGTTGGAGCAGCCGCATAGATCGTGCTGCCAACCTCGCCTCGAATCACCACATCCGTTTTCCCCACCAATGACGCCGTGGTGGACGAAATGTGATTGCCCGACCGGACGATGACCGTCTCCCCCGAAGCGGCACCCGACACAACCTTGTCAAACGTTCCGTGGTCGGGCACGTATTTTTGAGCGACTGCCTCCCTGCCGGAAACGAACAATGCCAACACCAGGATCCAACCACCCGCCAACGAACGACGCAACGCCATGATATTCACCTCGTGTCCAACGTGGAGCTGCACCAGGATCTACGACCGGGAAGATCAGCAGAATCCGCAGCTTTCAAACGTTACGGCGAGTCCACGAGTAAATCAAATTGAATGTTGTGGATATGTTTCTTTGCGCGATCTCACTTTGAAACGACTGTTTGGCTCGACTCAGACTCAAGGAAATTCCGCGGGAGTCGGACTTGGCGACTCACTCGACAACCAGCAAATGCACGTTGCCCGGACCATGGACCCCGGTCGTCAGTTTCAGCTCAATGTCCCCCGTTTTGCTTGGGCCGGTCACCAGAACGACATTCGACGGCAGGTTGGTTTTGATCGCTTCCAATTGAGCGAACAGGTCGAACAGATCCGGAACAATCTGGCTGGGCTCGACAATGGCCAGATACCTGGGGGGCAACAGGCTCACCACCCGACCCTGCTCCGGGCGGGCGCACAACGCCAGTGAACCCGTTTCCGCCACCGCCCAGTCGACGCTGGTGATCCCCAAATCCGCCGCGAATGTGTCGGGCCAACGCTCACTCGCTGGTTTTGCCGCCAGTTCGCTCCAATCGTGAACGGTGGCTCCCGCCGAATCGCAAATCGGGTCGAGCCGCAATCGCTCCAACAACGGATGCTTCCATCGCAACACCCGCGAACACCCGTGTCGCGTGAGGAACCGGGCGATGTATTCCCGAGCCGCTTCGTCCCCCTGAACTCGATCTCCCATCCCGCCGACCGCCTGCCACTCGGCGATCAACGATCCCACCAGGTCACTTCCCCCACCGACATAAGCCTGCGCGCTTGTCGCGTCGGGATTGACCGCGACGCGAAAGGCGCGACCGTTCGCCGCCATTTCTTTGATGTGGTCGAGAAATCGCTGCCGGTCGGCCATGCTGGCTCTATGCCTTCGGAAGCATTCCCAGGAATTGATCAAACAGGTAGTGGCTGTCGTGCGGCCCAGCCGACGCCTCGGGATGGTATTGGACCGCGAACGCCGGCACATCTTTCAGCCGAATGCCCTCCACGGTCTGGTCGTTCAAATTGAGGTGGGTGACCTCAACGTTTCCGGGCAACGTTTCGGAATTCAGCGCAAAACCGTGATTCTGCGTGGTGATTTCCACCCGACCGCTGTCTTTGTTCAGAACCGGTTGATTCGCGCCGCGGTGTCCGAATTTCAACTTGTAGATCTCGCCACCCGCCGCCAGTCCCAAAAGTTGCTGTCCCAGGCAGATTCCGAAAATCGGTTTCTTTCCCAGCAGGTCGCGGATCGTAGTGATCGCGTAATCGAGTGGCCGAGGATCTCCAGGACCATTCGACAGAAAGACGCCGTCTGGTTCATGCGCCAGAACTTCCTGGGCGGTCGCCGTTCCGGGGACTACAGTCACGCGACAACCCCGAGCCCGCAGGCAACGCGGAATGTTCCACTTCATGCCGTAGTCGAGTGCCACCACATGGGGAGACTTCGCACCGAGCGGCAGCGTTTGCGTCTGGTTGAGTTCCGAGAATTCCCCGAGCCCCTCATTCCAGTCATAAGGTTCCGCAGGAATCACTTCGCGGACCAAGTCACGCCCGACCAGCCCGGGACTCGAACGAGCCTTGGCAACCAGTGAATTGTCATCCAGGTCGACTGTGGACAGCACCCCATTGAGCGCGCCGCGAATCCGCAGGTGCCTCACCAACCGCCGCGTGTCGATTCCTTCAATCCCGATCACCCCCTGATCCTTCAGAAACGCGTCCAGCGATTGTGTCGAGCGAAAGTTGCTGGGACGCTCGCACAGTTCGCGGATCACGAATCCACTCAAAAACACCTTGCGACTCTCGGCGTCGACAGTGTTGATGCCGTAATTCCCGATCTGTGGATAGGTCATCGAGACGATTTGTCCGCAGTACGACGGGTCGGTCAGGATTTCCTGATAACCCGTCATACTGGTGTTAAAGCAGACTTCGCCATCGACTTCACCCGACGCGCCAAAAGCGCGCCCAGTGAAGATCTTTCCATCTTCGAGAACAAGTTTCGCAGGACGGTCCATGAGTTGGGTGGGGCAGGGGCTGGATCGGACTGGGAACTGATGCGGGTCACACGCGACAGGTGGAGATCCCCGACATCAGCGCAAAAAATCAGCCAGCCCGGC
>JAPLOC010001288.1 GCA_026692825.1 Planctomycetota bacterium
ACCCATCGTTTGACTTCGCACGTCGTGCGAGCAGGCGTTTCCGATACGAAGTTTCAATCTGTCTCCACTCAACTCTGCCGGCGAGCGTCCAGACCGCGGCGTCGTAGGAACGCCGTCCGCCACATGTCGCGACGACGCCCTTTTTGTCGCGACGACGCTCCTGCGGCGTTTCAATCTGTCTCCACTCGACTCTGCCGTCGACATCCAGACCGGAAACGAAAAATGGGTCTGGTCACTTTGACCAGACCCACATGTTGCTCAACGGATTTCTATCCGTCGAAGTTGTTCGTGGCTCGATTGATGAACCACGAAGTTCGCAACTACGACTTCCTCTGGCGACGAACGACAAACGCCAAGCCAGCGGCACCAGTCAAAGCCAGAACCAGAGTACCGGGTTCCGGAGTCGATGCGTTCGCGATCAGGAATTTGAATTCGACGTCAGATCCCGCCTGACCTTGCAAGGTCGTCGGACGGGGCAACGCTCCGGTGTTCGGACGACGGTTATCAAACAGGAAATCCAGCGACGCGACATGGCGCATGTCAACACCTTGGCTCGTGAAATTCACGAACCCGATGTTGTATTGTCCGTCCTGAATGAACAAATCCTGAACAAGAGTGTAGTTATTTCCCGTCGTGTCGTAGACCGTGACGTAAAAAGTCTGGGCCTTTGTCACCGCGCTCGATCCAGTCACTGAAAAGGCCCGGAATGAAAACTGATCGTTCGTGCCATTATTGGTTAAGTCGACATTCAAGCCAGAATTGGCGAGTACGCCGTTGGCGTTGCCGTCGTAATGCAGTTGACCGGTGCCACGACCGGTATTCGCATTGTTGTCGACAGTGAACACGTTGCCATTGCCTTTGTCCAACGTCCCGGCCTTCACGGTTCCGACAGTTCGGGTCACCTTGTATTCCCGCGAATTGCCGAGAATGCCAACGTGGGACTGGAAGCCAATTTTGGCTGTTGCATTTGCCGTCTGAACAGTTGCGCCCGCCACCGGCAACGTGAAGTCATCGATCAGAACTGGGGCCGCGAATGTCGAAGCCGACAAGCCAGCCACCAGCGCGAACGCGCCGAAGGCGCGTTTCAAATCACTCACCATTTGAATCTCCTGTACATTTGGGTCGGTTTCATTTTCAGTTTTCCAATCGATCCTGACGGAACCGATTGGAAAACGGTCTCAGCCACTTCGTCTCGCTGCAACTCCGGCCCGCACGTTGGAATTCCAGCAACCAGCGATCCCCTTTGGCAGAGGGGAACGAAAATGTTTTTCCTTGAAGAACGCGTTGGCCCGCATTCTTCGTCGGCACCGTCGATGACTCCGGAAATCACAACGGCACCACACCCATGGTAACGCTTCCATGTCATGTGAGATTCTAAGTGGCACTCCCAGAAAAGGAAAGAGTTTTTCACTCAAAAAGAAAAAATTCCTATTTTCACGGCACCACAGGTGTTGTTCAGAAAAAAAATATTTCATGCCATCTTGATCACTTGCCAACCCGAGAACTGGTTACTTGCCGACAAAATCCGTCCGGCACCATTGTGTCGTGAATTTGCCGGAGTTCAGTTCGGCCACTTTCTTGGCTTCCGCTGTGGCATCCCCGGTACGGTCGAAAACAGCGTAGCGATACCGCGCGCGGCCAGTATTGAGACTTTCTGGCAGAGCCGCGCCGGTCGGGAATCGGGAATTTTCGACCGCTTCCTGATGCGTGTGGCTCGGGTTGAATGCCACATTTTTTACCATGCAGTCTACGGAAACTGAAACAGAATCCTGCCGGGAGACTGGGCAGATTGGCGATGCTGGGTTGTGGCTTGGCTTCGTATTGACCCATTCCGGCCATCGGGCGTACGATCCGCCGCTTTTTCCGGGAGCATCCTCCCTGGCGGAGAACCCCTTGAACCCTGTGTTGCACCGCCGGCGTCATGAGGTCGCGGCTTTGTTGGCCTGCGCGCTGGCGGTGCGCCTGCTGGCGGCCTTCGTGGTGCAAACGTGGGTGGACCAGACCCCAGGCCGCCTGTGCCTTGTCGAGGGGGATGCCGAGGGATACTGGGCACTTGCTCAGTCTGTGACACAGCGGGGCGAATTCAGTCTCTATAATCCCCCCCGCCGAATCGAGCGCATGCCCGGATTTCCCCTGTGGCTGGCAGGCGGGATGCGACTGTTTGGCGAACGGGTCGTGCTGCATCGGCTGGGATTCGCGTTCATCGGAACGGCCGCCTGCTGGCTGACGTACCAATTGGGTCGACTGCTGTTCGAAGAACCGGTCGGACGATTGGCAGGTTGGATGGTCGCATTTTCGCCCCCACTCAGCGGGATCAGTGTGCTGATTCTCAGTGAAACCCTGTTCGCGGTGGGACTGATGGGAAGCCTGGTGCTGCTCGCGGTCGTTTGGCGGCGAATCGATGAGCGGCCAGGTTGTCGCGATTCGGGGTTGATTGTCTGGGGAATGGCCGCTGGCGCAATGGCGGGAATGGCGACGCTGGTTCGCCCGACATGGTTGCCATTTGTTCCGATCTGTGCAGTGGGTCTGGTCGTTTGGAACTGGTTGGTTGCCGGCCCGAACACGACTTGCCACGTGCAAAACAATTGCGGCGGCTCGACAGGAGCCTCGCCGTCTCGGGAAAATGTCTTGTCACACCGCGAAATTCGCGCCGGGGATCCGAACTCTGGATCCACGCACCGCGCGCTGGTTGCCGCAACCTCGATGATCGGCGGACTTATCCTGGTGATGATTCCCTGGGTTGTCCGCAATTGGCAGGTCGTGGGACATCCTGTTGTCACCACGTTGTGGGCCGGACCGAGTCTGTACGATGGACTCAACCCCCACGCGACCGGCGAAAGCGACATGCGCTTTATCGAAGAGGACGGAATCTACCAGCGGATGTCGGAATATGACGCCGACCGCCACTATCGACAGGCTGCCATCGAATTCTCCCGCGAGAATCCGCGACGGGTTATGGAATTGGGACTGGTGAAGCTAGGACGGTTTTGGAATCCGCTGCCGAACGCCGACCAGTTCGCCAGTCTTCCCATTCGTCTGGCACTCGCCGCCTGGAGCGGGCCACTGTTTGTCCTCTCTGCGATCGGACTCTGGATCCATCGCCGCGACTTGCGGCTATGGGTTCTGGCGGTCGGTCCGGTGGTATTCTTCGCGGCGGTTCATGCCGTGTTTATCGGGTCGGTTCGTTATCGTCTCCCCGCCGAGTATGCGTTGGTCCCCCTGGCGGCGTACGCGTTACGCCGGCTGTGTGGGGCGACCGCGACACTTTCCACAACGGGCAGAGGGTAGCGCAACGCCATGCGAAAAACGCTGTTGCTCGCCCTGTTGCTGATTGTGACCGCCGCCGCGGCGGCCGGCTCGTGGTCGTATTACGTCTGGAATCACAGCGACGAGTTGTTGCGGACTCAATTGCACGATCGGCTCGAAACATTGTTTCCCGGGTGGAACATGTCGATCGCGCGGGCGAGATTCGACTTTCAGGGGCGGATCCATGCGTACGGTTTCCGACTGACAACCGGTGAAGACCGGCAGCGTTTTGTCGACGCCGACGAGGTGATTCTGACGGTGGATGGAGGGCGACTGGCCGATGTCGACCCGCTGATCCGGCGTATTGAATTCGTGCGGCCCCGGGTGTGGCTGGTCCGTGACTCACAGGGGGACTGGAATTTCCGCAAGTTGCCCCCCATAAAGCTTCCCCCCGGTGTATTACCTGCGTGGACGCTGGACCGGCTGTCGGTTTCAACCCGAATCGAACGGGGCGGGGGACTGCCGGCTCTGTTGAACGACATCGACGACGCGCAGTTACAACTCACGCCGGTCGGCCGGCGACAATACCGGTTGAAACTGGCGGGACGATCCAATCTGGCCGACGTCGCGAAGCTGGAGGGAACCTGGCACCTGGATGCGAAGAGCTGGCAGGTTCAGGCGAATCTGGGGCGTCTGAAGATCGACGACAAGATGTTCATTCTGGCGTCGGAATTCTCGCCCGAATTTCGTGGCGCTTTGGCGCGGGCGATGAAGGCGATTCGCGATCGCATCACCCAGCCGATTGATCCCATTGAGGAAGAATCATCGGAATCTGCCGGCGAATTCGACCTCGGCGTGCTGGTGACCTCTGACGTCGAGATGCGACTGAAACAGGAGAGTCCGGGGGGCGAATTGGAGTATTCGGCTTCCATGCAGATTCTCGACGGAGAGATGGCCCGGCCCCCCATCGATTTTCCGCTCAGCGAACTTCGCGGGCGGGCGTCGTTAGACAACCAGAAAATCCTGTTCGAGCAATTGACCGCCAGAAGTGGAGGAATCGGGCTGTCTCTGCCGTCGGGAAAAATTGAAGAACAAGACGATCTACGGCCCGCCCGGTTCGAATTTCATCTGACCGAGATCCCACTCGACGATCGGATCGTCGGGCTGCTGCCGGCCGTTCCCCGCAAGCTGTATCTCGAGGCGCGTCCGACGGGAAAGGTCGACGCCCATCTGTCGATCGAGACCGACGGGGCCAGCCCCTGGAGCATCGAGTGGACGTTGAATCCACGCGATTGCACCGCCCGCCACGTGGAGTTTCCATACCTTGTCGAAGGGGTCGAGGGAGAAGTGTCGCAACGCGACGGAGTGATTCGGGCCGAGCTGAAGGGAATCGCCGGGCGCCAGCCGATGCGGATGTTTGGGGAGACCACGAATCCCGGTCCCGAGGCGGAATCCAACTACGAGATTGTCGTGGACGGATTGCCAATCGACGCGCGGTTGCGGGAAGCGGCGCCGCCTCCGTTACAAAAAGTGATCGACGTGTTGCAGGTTCAGGGGACGATCGGAGGGCGGGTGATGCTCAAACGGCCGCGCGGTCCCAAACAGCCGACAATTCCCACCGTCGACGTCACATTGCGGAACGCCACGATTACACCCAAGGTGTTCCCGTATACGTTGAACCGGGCGTCGGCCCGCATTCGGGGTTCGGGGAAATCGTGGAAATTCACAAACTGCAAGGCGTGGCACGACCGGACGGTGATCACCGGGTCGGGAGAATACCGTCCCGACGAAGATCAAATTCCCCGCTTGAAATTGAAGTTCAGTGCCGACGATTTGCGGTTCGACCGCACACTGTACGAAGCGCTCCCCGACGATCTCCGCAGTCTGTGGTACGAGGTGAACCCCGAGGGAAGCGCTCATATCGTCGAGGGGAATCTCGACTGGACTCCCGGAAGTGGCGTGCGTCCGCGAGTCGAACTTGAAGCCGAGCTCCTCGACGCCTCGGTCGCGCTGCGGTCGTTTCCCTATCACATTCGAAACATCCACGCCTGGGCCAATGTCGCCCCGGGAAAAGTCACGATCCGCGACTTTGAAGGCCGGCACGACGAAACGCGGTTCCGCACTCAGGCGGAAGCGACAGTCACCGAGGACGGTGAATGGCGGTTTCGCTGCGAACCTCTGACGGTTGATGACCTCGATGCCGGGATGGCGTTTCGGCGGGCGCTCCCCGGCGCGCTCCGGACCGTGGTCGACGCGTTCGACCTGCGAGGCGGTGTTTCCATCTCCGGAATGCTCGAACTGCGCGGGGTGCGGGGTGACGATTATCCCGTCACCGCCGCCTGGAATCTGAAAACCGTCTACACCGGCAACAGCGTCACTGCCGGCGTCGAGTTGCAGGAGATGCACGGCAAGTCGCAGTTCAGTGGAACCTGGGACGGCGAGGCGGTCCGGCGAACGACTGACCGCGAAATTCATTGACGGTGTCCTGGCGGTCGACGCGCTAATTCGTCTCGGCGAACCGATGCGCTACGACTTGCGGGTCGGTCTGCGGAATGGACTGCTCGAACGCTACAACCAGTTGTACATGTCGGGTGGCGGGAGGCTGGCGGGAGTGATGAATGGCGTCTTGTACCTGTCTGGCCAGGGGACGGACTTTCGACAGTTGAAGGGGAACGGTCGCCTGGTCATCGAACCGGCGGCGTTGTACGACTTGCCCCTGGTTCTCGCCATCCTGCGGGTGCTGTCGCTGCAGTCAGCCGATGCGGCCGCGTTCGATCGCGCGCAGTTCGACTTCAATGTTCGCAACGGCCTGGTTCTGTTCGACCGGATGAATTTGCAGGGGGAGTCGATCAGCCTGATCGGACGGGGCACGGTCCGCATGAATGACAAACGGATCAAACTCGACTTTTACTCCGCATCTGGTCGCAGGCAGGTGCCGATTCCACTGCTCCGGGAGTTGACCAACGAATTGACCAAAGGCTGGGTGGGGGTCCATGTGGAGGGAACGTTGCGAGATCCACGTCCCGAGACCCGACCGGTTCCGGTCCTGGACGACGCGCTGAAGAAACTGCTGGGGGTGTTTGACAATCGAGCCCCCATGCGACGCCAGTGACCGGACAACCAACGCAGCCGCCCATGACGACTCCGACTGATCAAATCTCAAATTCCCTTTCGTCTGCGGAAAACAACAGTTCGGCGACCGCTCTTCTCGATCGCTTGCTGGAGCGGTGTGTCGGGCTGCACGCGTCGGACCTTCACCTGGCTTCCGGATTGCCTCCGTATCTGCGAACCGGTGGCGAACTCAAGCCGATTCCGGGTGACGCGCCGCTCTCTGCCACAACGGTTGCACAGATCACGGCGGAACTTGCGAATCGATCACGACGGGGTCAGCTTCCCGAGTGCGGATCCCTCGACGGAGCGGTCAGTGGTCCCGAAGGAATTCGATTTCGGTTCAACGCCTATCGCCGACAGGCCGAATGGTCGATCGCCATTCGACGGCTCGAAGACCGGTTTCATAACCTGAACGAATTGGGACTGCGGACCGATCTCTACAATCTGTGCGGACTGACGGACGGGCTGATCGTGGTGGCGGTGCCGATGGCGATGTGACGGTGGAGCAGGGAGGCTTCGGACCGCAGCGTGCCGAGGTGCGAACCAAAGCGGGACAAGTCACAAGCCAGGCGTGGTGACGCCGAACTGCAACTCTTGGAACCCTGCGTGGCCCCGCCTTGCGAGGCCGCGACGAAAACAAGAGCCCAGCCGTCGGAATGGGTAGGGAGTCTCTAGCGACAAATGCGACGCCGTGGCACCAAAGCTGGGGGGACTCTGTCCCCCCAGACCCCCCTGGGATTTTCCTAGGCATTGGTCCGATGTCCAATGGGCAAAAAGTGGCTGTTTCCGGTACCTGCCGGCAACGGCCCGATACACCCGTCTGAAGACTCCAACACGAACGCAATTGCGGAACCTGAAAGCGGGTGCCTCGTCGTCGCACGAATATCTGGCAACACGACGCGCGGTTCATCTCCGATTCCCAAACTTCAAGGCCCGGTGACGTTCGGGCATCAGCGAGGGATCCCGCGCCTGGTGCATCGCAGTCAGTTCCGAGATTTCGTCGGCGGCCCATAACCTCGCGAGGTCAGAGTCGAGAGTTTGCATTCCCTCCTGCCCGCCGGTCTCCATCGCCGAGTAGATCTGTGTGCTTCGCCCGCTGGCGATGAGGTGCGCGATTCCGGTGTTGACGATCAGAATTTCCGAGGCGGGGACGCGGCGCGACCGGCCATCGCCCAGTTTCGCCCCGGCGGGTGTCCCATCACCCAGTAGCAGGCGCTGCGCGATGACTGCTCGCAATACCAACGAAAGCTGTCGGCGGATTCCCGGTTGTTCGTCGGCGGGGAAGACGCTGACCAGGCGTTCGATCGTTCCCACGCAATCCCCCGCATGCACGGTCGTCAGCACCAGGTGCCCGGTCTCGGCGGCCGAGATCGCCGTCCGAATCGTGTCGAGATCGCGGACTTCCCCCACGAGAATCACGTCGGGATCCTGCCGAAGGGAAGCGACCAGTGCTTCGTGAAATCCAGCGGCGTCCGTTCCGATCTGCCGTTGGTTGATCAGACTCAACTGCGGCGTGTGCAGGTATTCGATGGGGTCTTCGATCGTCACGATGTGACAGCGGCGGGTCTGGTTGATCTGGTCGATGAGTGCCGCCAGCGTGGTGCTTTTTCCCGCTCCGGTCGGCCCCGCCACCACGATCAGCCCGTCCGTCAGTCCGCACAGATTGTAGAG
>JAPLOC010001289.1:0-3818 GCA_026692825.1 Planctomycetota bacterium
GAACGGTTTTCGCTGTGCGGAAGCGCAGCGGCGGCTCGGCAGGAGCCTCGCCCTCCCGTCGGGCGGAATGTGCCCCATCTGCGCATTGTGCCGCTGTGCGTCCGCATGGCGGGAACCGTATCTGGGACACATCCGACGCGATGGGAGGGAGAACGTCCTCGTGAGCCGCCAGTGTGCGTACAACCGCCACTTACCGTTCGCTGGGTAGCGCTCGGCATCCAACCGAACCGTCATGTCGATTTGAATCCGACATCGTTGGATACCCCCAACACGAGTTTGGTCGGCCGCAAACACAGGGGTGACTTCCGAGAAAACGTGGGACGAGTGCTGCCCAGAGAACGGTTTCGCTCTGTGATAGCGCAGCGGCGGCTCGGCAGGAGCCTCGCCCTCCCGTCGGGGGGGATGCGCCCCGTCTGCGTTTCGTGGTGTCAGAATCGGGGGATGATTCGGCGGGGGACTACTTCGCCGCCGCCCGGCGTGATTTCAAGATACGCACCACATTGTCAATATCCGCCGCCAGCGGCGCTTCGAACGACATGGCCGCGTGGGTGATCGGGTGCAGGAATTTCAATCCGTGCGCGTGCAGCGCCTGACGGTTGAGCAGAATTGGGTCGTTGGGGTCTTCGTCGATTGGAATTCGCGGCCCCTCTTCGCCGTCCTCACCCGCGTCGTCATCCCCAGGACGGCGATCGAATGCTTGGCCCGTGGTTGGCAGTGTGCCCCCCGCGCCGTGAAACGGACTCGCCAGCCGGGTGACGTGCCGATCGAGATCACTCGTCCGAAACACGGCCGACGGACCGTAGAATTCGTCGGACAGAACCGGATGACCGATGGAAGCGAGATGGACCCGAATCTGGTGCAGCCGGCCGGTCAGGGGGCGGGCGATCACGAGGGTGAAACCGGGGAAGCGCTCGATCACTTCATACAGCGTGCGTGATGGTCGCGGCTCGATCGAATCGGGAGAAATCGACATGCGAATCGTGCCCCCACCGGGCCATTGGCCAATCGCGGCGTCCACGGAACCCCGCTCATCGGCCACTTCGCCATACACCAGCGCGAGATACGACTTCGATACCCGTCCCTGCTCCCAGGCCATTCCCAAGTGCCGATGCGCGAGGTGATCTTTCGGGCAAACCATCACCCCACTGGTCAGTCGGTCCAGGCGATGCACAATCCCGGGACGCACCAATCCGGGAAACTGGGTCTGTGCGTCGAAGTGCGCCTGCAGCGCGTTGGCGAGGGATCCGGTCGAATAATTACCGCAGGGATGAACCACCAGATCGGCCGGCTTGTTGACGACGATCAGCCATTGATCCTCATAAATGATCTCCAGGTCGCGCGGTTCGGGGGGCAACAGATGGTCGGGGGGTTCGACCAGCCGAACCTGCACCGTCTGCCCCTTGTACACCCGGCTCGAAGTCTCGGCCACCACCCCTTCGATTCGCACTTGGCCGGCGCGAACCAGTCGCTGCATGCGATAGGGGGTGTAATTCCGGAAATGTCGCACCAGAAAGGAATCGATGCGAACTCCCTGCAGGTACGCCTCGACAGTCAGTTCGGCGACAAACGGAGCTTCAGGGAGTGTCATAGACAGCAATCGCGCGGATCATTCCGCCAGTCGGCAAGAATCTCACTTGGGATGGATTTAGAAACAGGCCGGCGCGGATTATTGAGCATCCGCCGTCGCCGCCTCGCGACCAAACACCATCAGCGTGATGTCGTCATTCTGCTGGAAGCCGGCCGCGTGACGTTTGACGTCGGCGAGAATCGCCGCCCCCAGTTGCGACGGGCGCGGCGACCCCTTCTTCACCAGTTCGCGAAGTCGTTCATCGCCGTACAACTGCTGCGCCGCGTTCATCGCTTCGCTGACACCGTCGGTGTAGATGACCACCGTTTCACCCGGTTCGATCTTGCGGCGGACGACGTCAAACGTCATTCCGTGGATGACCCCGATCGGCAGGCCGACGATTTCTTCGGGGAACTCTTCGATTGAACCATCGACTTTGCGAATCATCGGCGACATGTGCCCGGCGATCACCAGCGACAGCTCATTCGTCTTGAGGTCGATAATTCCCAGCACAAACGTCACGAATCGCCCTTCGACAGCGTTCGCGCACATGTGCGAGTTGATGCGAGCCGCCGCTTCGCCCACATCCTGGACGAACTCCAGCGTGTTCTGCACCACGCTCGACAGCCGGGACATCACCAACGACGCCGGCACCCCTTTCCCCGCCACGTCACCAAACGCGAGACAGACTTTGTCGTCGGGGAGAATCAGACAGTCGTAGTAGTCGCCGCCGACCGCCTGCGCGGATTCGTAGGAGGCGAAGAATTCGTAACCTGCGGCCTGCGGCAGATGTTCGGGCAGAAGCGCCCGCTGCACCTCGGCCGCGATCTTCATTTCGTTGTCGGATTTCTGCTTCTCGAGGTACGACGCAATCAGCCGCGCAGTCTCGTAAGCGAGTGCCGCCTGTCCCGCGACCGCCGTCAGCAGGTCGAGATCATCTTTGGTGAATTTCTTCGCCGCGTTTTGCGTGTCGACATGGATCAGACCCAGCGGTTCACCATCCAGCCCCAGCAACGGCACGCACATCATCGAGCGGATCGTGAAATTCGCGATCGATTCGCTCGCGTTGAATTTCTCGTCGGTGACCGCGTCGGCCGACAGGATCCCTGTTTTCTGTTCCAAAACCGTACGGACAATCGTGCGACTGAGTTTGACGGTTTCGTCTTCATCGCCCCGACGGTGCTTCATCGCGCGGGGTGCCATCAGACCGGTCGCGGGGTCTTTGAGCAGGATACAACCCCGATCGGCCGCCGCGAATACGGCGAACAGCGTGTCGAGAATTCGCGGCAACAGCCGTTCGAGTTCAACGGTGCCCGCCAGGGCCTTGCTGATTTCGATCACCGCCTTCAGTTTGGCCTGCGGCTGCACTTCGAGTGTGCCATATCGGCTCGAACCGGCGTCGAGGGTGCTGGTGATCAGTGCCGAGTCGTCCCCTTCCTCGGTGAAGTCGACCTGCGGACCCCGGGCAGGAATGGTGGCGGTCGCGGCGAGGTCGGAGGGCGACGGTGCGGCATTCGAATCGACGAATCGCAAGAGCATTGGCCCCAGCTTGATGCGGTCGTCGTGGTTCAACTGCACGCGAGATTCAATCCGCTGACCGTTCAGGCCCGTGCCGTTGCCGCTCTTCATATCCTCGACGAAGAACTTATCGCCCTCCCGAACCACGCGGGCGTGGCGGCGGGAGACCATGTTGGATTCAATTTGAATATGACAGTCGGGATGGCGTCCGATCACGGTCTCATCGCGCAGCAATTCGTGCTCGATGGATTCACCCGATTTCAGAATGACGATCCTGGCCATGGCGGAAGCTGTTGAGAGAGGAAAGAGCCGATTCAAGCGTCGATTCTAGGACCGCCCGCGAACTCCTGCAATCAGCCGGCGTGAAGCCAATCTCACAGAGGGGCTGTCGATTTATTCGAGCCGAACGCGTGTTGCCGCGGCCGGTTGTGGTTCCGCTTCGCAGGAACCACAACCGGAGCGACGCCGCGGAGCGTCGTCGCTACAAAACCGACAGCTCCCAGGTTCAGCGGGGATCGCGCGCGGGGAACAGCCGGGCGGTGTTGTCCCGCAGAATCGTTGTTCCCAATTCCAATGCCGCCGTCTCGCTCCAGCCCCGCGCGATCACAAAATCTTCGGCCAGCACTTTTGAAAGAACCTGCCGATACATACCGAATTTCGGCAACGCGAATTCCAGTTTGTACATGTCGCTGTAGTAGCCAATCTGCTTGGTTTTCGGCACGGCCTGAAGTCG
>JAPLOC010001289.1:3936-5911 GCA_026692825.1 Planctomycetota bacterium
CTCGTCACGACATTGGGAAAGATCCAGGCGTAACTGACCAGTTCCTGATTCAGGCTGTGCGACAGTACGGAAACGGGGAACGTGACTGCTGGAAACGCGTTGAACAGCCGGGAATACTGAATCAGCGAGCAACGTCCGTCGAAGAGATCCTGTCCCTGATACACGCCGGCGGGGTAAACGCGACGATTGACGCCAATCATCAGGTCGAAGGGGAGGCGGAATTCGGCGCAGCAGTCGGCGAGTGTCCAGAAGACGAAGCAGGCGAGTTGTCGCTGCTCGCTGTGAGACAGGGGCCGGCCATGTGCCAGCGCCCCCAAAATCGGCTCGATTGACAAGGCCGGGACCGGCGCGGGTTCGAAATCGGGGGGGAGCGAAATGGCACAGGCCCGCCCATTGTTCTTGACAAAGTGGTCAAACAGCTTTCCGATGCCGCGAACCAGCGAGCGACTGCTCTCTGCGTCATCTCCTGTGGCGGCGTGAAAGCGGTCCCGAACCTTCGGATCCGACAACTTAAAAACCAAATCGTCAGTTCGGAGGCAGGGGATATAGAACGACGTGTCGAATCCGGTGAGCGGGTCGTCGAACTCGTTGGTCAGGAAAACTCCTTCGAGACGGCTCTTGGAAAGAACCTGCCGTTCCCAGTCGGGCTGGGCCAGAATCTGTGCGGCCCGATCGAACAGCGACTCCCAATTCCCCGCGTGGATCGAATCGTCTTGAAATCCGAAGAACTCCCGGCAGATGGTCAGCAACCAACTGTATTGGACTGTGTTTTCGATCGGGGCGAGGCCGGAAACGAGTTGGCCCACCCGCTCTTTGGGACTCAGTTCCGCCGCCTCAATTTCGGAACGGGGGAGTCCCGCCGAGTGGGCGAGTTCTGTGTAATAGTGGTAGCCCAGGATATCCGCCAGCGTCTTCGAGGCGGGAGCGTGCGGGTTGATGTGGGTGTGAGGATCGACGAGAGAGAGCTGATCGAGTTCCGACTTCAGGCGGCGGACGAGTTCGAGCGACATGGGAATTGGTCCTTGGGAAGAAGTCAAAAACAGGGCACCGGGGATCACTGTTCCAATGTACCACGGATTATTTTTACGGAAATCCACAAAAAGACAATCTGTCTGTGGCGGGTGAGGGAACCTTTTTGCGGTAACTGATTTGCCGACGTGATTTTCTGCGAACGAATTGGGAGGCTGAACCCGCCACCCCCTTGACGAGCAACGTGCTTGGGGCCTGCGTGGGGCAGGCATCGGACGATTTGCCCTAAACAAATCGTCCCCGATGTTCAGGCCTACTGCGTCACCCACAGTTCGAGTGTGTCGAGTTGAATTTCCCGCTGTTCGCGGAGAGCTATGTTCGGCGAACCGAGTCGTCGTCTTTCCCTCCGGAACCGGTGTCCCCGGCGCGCCCCACCAGGGCACGGTTCCGGATGGGGACGGCGTTGGTGTTCCAAACAACCACTGGTTTTGTGATTCCTGCCCGTGGTCCGTATTCGTTACGGATCGGTACTCTCTGGCAGTCGATGCCCCATTTTGTCCCGCTTTGTCGCCAGATACTCGGCACGCTCTTTTTCCGGTGGCGCGATGATGGGAATCTGCTCAACGACTTCCAAATCGACCCCCGAATAGACAAATGCGTTCGTCTTTTTCGGGTTATTCGTCAACAGTCGGATTTTTGACAGTCCCAGATCCTTCAAAATCCGGCTTTGAATCCCAGCTTGTGATTCGCTTCGACGGTATCCAATCCCTGGTCCTGCAAGACGTACGCTTTCAGTTTCGGAATCAGTCCGATTCCGCGTCCCTCCTGCGGCAAATAGACTACCGCTCCCGCCCCTTCGGCCGAAACCATCGACAGCGCCATGTGCAGTTGATCGCCACAGTCGCACCGCAGCGACGCCAGCAAATCCCCGGTGAAGCACGACGAGTGCATGCGGACCAGTGGTGCCGGCTTTGACGCCAGATCCCCCAGGACGATCGCCAGGGGA
>JAPLOC010001290.1 GCA_026692825.1 Planctomycetota bacterium
AGGCATTCTCATGGGTGGCCCCAGCAATGGGCCGTTCGACCTCAGGCCGAGCCTGCGCACAGTTCCGGAATCGGACGGCCGCCGCTGAGAATGGGGATTGGTCGACCGTTGAAATTCTGGAACGAGATCCGCTCGGCGTCGACTCCCAGGTGGCGATAGACGGTCGCCAGAAAGTCCTGCACATCGACCCGGCGTTCCACCACCTGTTCGCCCCGCGAATCGGTCGCCCCCACGATCTGACCTTTCGCGATTCCGCCGCCGCTGAAGAGCAGTGAGGTGGCGCTCGGCCAGTGATCGCGTCCAGGTTGAACCGTCCCGGCGGGAGCGCTGGCTGCTCCTTCGCCCGTGCTGGCGGCGTACGAGATTTTGGGGGTTCGACCGAATTCTCCGGTGACAATCACCATCACCCGGCGGTCGAGTCCCCGTTCATGCAGGTCTTCGACGAGTGCTGAAACCGCCTGATCAAACAGGGGAGCGCGACGCTGCATCGCCTCGAAAACGTTGTGGTTGACGGCGTGGTCGTCCCAATTCTGGACTCTTCCGCACAGGGGGCCGTTCAGGGTCGTCGTCACCAGTTCGACTCCCGATTCCACCAGCCGACGGGCCATGAGACACTGCTGGCCCCAGGCGTTGCGGCCATAGCGCTCGCGAACCCGGGGTTCTTCCTGCGACAGGTCAAACGCCTTGCGGGCGGCGTTACTGGTCAACACATTCCATGCCTGCGATTCGTACTGGTCGAGCGCCCGCATCGTCCCGGCCCGGTCGACAGCCCGCTCGAGGCGGTCGAATCCTTTTCGCAGGCTGATTCGCTCGGCAAGCCGGCCGACCTGGGTGGCGTCGGCCAACCCGATATTCGGAACCTCGAATTTGGGGTCGTCAGGATTTCCTGATATCGAAAACGGTTCCCACGCTGGCCCGAGATAAGCCGATCCCACATACGGCACAGGATTGACGCCGACGTAATTGGGAAGAGCTTGCTTCGGGTTCGACCGCAGCAGGTGTGTGATGGAAAACAGATCGGGATCGTCGGGTTTGTTACGCAGTTCGCGTACCGGATGACCGGTCAGCAATTGCTGAGCCCCCTGCTGATGGCAGAACCCGGTGTGGACCAGCGACCGCAGGATAGTGAAGCGGTCGGAGATCTGGGAGTGCCGGGGCAGAAGTTCAGACAGTTGCAGTCCAGGCGTTTTGGTGTCGATCGGTTGAAAGGGGCCGCAATATTCTGAGCCAGACAGGGGCTTGGGGTCGTACGACTCAAGATGGCTCATTCCCCCGATGAGCCAGACGAGGATGACGGCGGTTGGTTCCGCAGGTTTCTTACGGGAAGTCGTGAGTTCGCTGGCAGCAGCCGTCCGCAGTTGGTAGAGCGCGGGGAGTGAAAGACTGGCAAGACCGCTCAACCCAAGATGTAGAAATCCCCGGCGGCGAATCATGCCTTCAGGTCGCCCTGGTCTGGTGGACGGCGCAGCGGAGTTTGGTGACTTCATGGGGACGCCTCGCGGATGACTCGGTGATGCAGGAAAGTGTAACCGATCTCCCGCGCGCAGTCTTCGAGACTTCCCAGTCGAACTCCGCTGTATGAAACTCAATCCGCGACGATTCCCGCTCGCGCGTTTCTGAGAAGTCGTTTGCGTTCACTTCGCGACGCCCGTTTCCATTCGGGTGTCTGTCGCAGTTCTTCTTCGGTTCTCCGAATTGGTGGAGGGCCGTCGACCGCCGGTCGCGGAACGGTCGACTCCAATACCGGGGACGCTCGTGATTCCCGTTCCCGTTGCGATTTTGCTTCCGACCAGGTGGCTGGCTCTCGCTGCGGATTCTGCTGCGGGGTCGTTTTGCGTTTCGGTATCGCGGGAGGATTTCGCCGCGGTGACTGCTGTGAAGAGGGGCGTGTGGGAGGTGGTCCGCTTTCTGTCTCCGCCACTGGGGGAGTAGCGAACATCGTGGACACGTCAGATTTTGCGGGGAGTTCAGTCGCCGCCGGGACAACGGCGGCGACGGGTTTTGGAATCGACGGCACAGAACGGGGAACTTGCCAGTCGGCAATCTCCCACTGGATTCCATTCTCGGTCACAGCGAATGACAGCGAGGGGGGACGCTGGCACAGTTTATGACAAATGAGGTCGAAGCGATCGGGATGTGAGGGGTTCTGATCAATATGCCAGAGCGCACCGGCCGACTCGACCAGCATGGAGCTGCCGAACGCTTTCGCGAGCGTGACTTTCCCGGCCGACAATCGCGCCGGCAGAACCGTGAGCGGTGTCACCAGCAGGATCGCCATGTGGCGTTCGAACGCCAGGCGGTTGAGTTGATCAAGCAGCGTGCGCAACTCCGACTCGCGCCATTTGGCAACCTGCCGGGGAAGGGCTTCGATGACGAGAAGCGCGACCGGTTCGTGTTCTGGCGAACGAAGAATGGACCCGAAAGTGGGCGGCAGGTACCCCGCCATCAGCCACTGGCGCAACAACGGGAAATCGGCCGGCAGGTTGAAAGGCCGCTCGCACGGATACCCATCAGGACCGTCGGGTTCGACGACGCCACTGGTGAGGTGCAACTGGTCGAGCCGACCGCCAGCCCGCGCGACCAGCCGACCGAAGTCGCGCCG
Organism: Planctomycetota bacterium; assembly: GCA_026692825.1. Taxonomy (GTDB): domain Bacteria; phylum Planctomycetota; class Planctomycetia; order Planctomycetales; family Planctomycetaceae; genus UBA10511. The sequence continues at coordinate 2,603 of JAPLOC010001290.1, forward strand.
CGGATC
>JAPLOC010001291.1:0-2774 GCA_026692825.1 Planctomycetota bacterium
CCCCCTTGAACGACTTGTCGAGGTATTCCGACAGGTCGTGATTCATGTACTTCGACGAGAGCAGGTTGTAGCTGTTTTCGCCGTGGACCCGACCGTAGGCGTCGTGCAGCGCCGCGTCGAGCGCGCTGGCCGCCACGAGCTGCGCCAGGTAGGGCATCGGCTCGGCAAGCTTCATCTTCTGCTGAAGCTTCTTCGCCAGGTGTTCATATTCCCCGTTGACCATTTCCGCGATTTCGATCGGGTGGGCGTAGTCGGGGTAGTCGGTCGCCAGCTCAACGATCTCTTCGGCGAACGCCTTCATCGCCTCTTCGGTCTGTTCGACCGAAATCGAACTGGAGGGCCACGCCCAGACCGGGGCGACCGGCATGCTTCCGAAGCCCGCCTCCGTCCGTTTGTTGCGGGTTCCAACGGTCACTTCCACATTGATGAGCGTCCCGCGGTCCATAACGCGACCACCAAACTTCAATGGCGACCGGAACGGGGTCGGCTCGAAGGTGCAGCGGGCCTCAAGAATCGTGATATCAGTCGACTTGGTCATTGTTCGCAGAGAAGATCCGGGAGGGCTCGGGACCCAAGTGAGGTGGGCCACGCAGCGATGTTAACGGTCAAAAAATTGTGAAGCAAGAACAGCCGCCGCTTCCGGGACGAATTCGGTATAATTCCGTACCGCGGTCCCTTCCCGCCGACCGACCCATTCGCGAGCCCTCGATCATGCCATTCCGCCAGATGTTCTCCTTGATCCTGCTGTTGTCGGCACTGGGGATCGCTCCCCCATTCGGCCTTCGAACCGCGACCGCGGAACCACCGTTTGCCGCGGAAACCCCACAAATTGTGGTGAAAAAAGCACTCACGGTCCTCGAACGCGGCGCGAAGGAATACCCCGAACATCGCCAGTGTTTCGCCTGCCATCACCAGACGTTGCCTCTCCTGGCGCATCGCGAAGCCGAGCGGTTGAAGATTGAGCGGAAACCGGAATTCGAAGCGTCGACGCTGGAATTCGTCGACGCCAGTTTCCGGGGGAAGATCGCGGATTTGAACGCGGGAGAGGGAATCGGTGGAAAGGGACTGACGGTGGGATACGGCCTATGGACGTTTCGGTTGGGCAATCACCCCGCCGACGATCTGACCCGCGCCATGGTGGCGTATCTGTTGAAAACGCAGGCTGAAGATGGACACTGGGGTCTGCATTCGATTCGGCCACCGTCGGAAGAATCGGTCGCGTTCGCGACGGTGTTGGCGGCGGCCGGTATCGCGCACTTCGCCGACGAATCTCAACACGCCGACCGCGACCTGGCAGTCGAAAAGGCACGGAATTGGTTGCGGACCGCCGTCCGACCACTGCACAAGGATCGCGTCGCACGCGCGTGGGGCTGGAAACTCCTCGGCGGATCCGAGGAGGAACGGGACGCCGCGCGAAACGCGTTATTCGAAAGCCAACAGCCCGACGGGGGATGGCGACAGACAGATGAGTTGCCCAGCGATGCCTATGCCAGCGGGACAGCGCTGTATGCCTTGATGGAAACCGGTGTCACTTCCGACCACCCGGCGGTTCGTCGCGGGGTGGCGTTCTTGAGCCGAACGCAGAAGCCCGATGGGTCGTGGCACGTGGTGACACGGGCCAAGCCGGTCCAGGTCTTTTTCGACAATGGCGATCCCCACGGAAAAGACCAGTTCATCTCTCTCATGGCGACTGGCTGGGCGGCGGCCGCGATCGCGCGGGGGGCGGCAGCCGATCCGACTCCGTAGAGATCCTGGTCGAACCACGCGAGTTAGGGGGCAGTCAACGGTTAGCGTTTACTGACGGGCGCGGCTCTGCGAGTGCCTACGGCCGACGGACGGAAAGAATTTGACAGGATGAAGAGGATGAAAGGGATGAACAGGAGGGAGCTGCTCGCCATTCCTGCTCTCTGGATCAATTGCCGAAATCAAAAACTCCCAATCCCCACGTTCGACAGTCGCCTCATCAATCCTGCCTATCCCTTTCATCCTGTCTAAAAATACAACGGCCCCGTCCAAGTGGAGGGGCCGTTACGTTCGTTTTCGATCACCACCCGAATCGGGTTAGTTCTCGCTCGACTCGGTCGCGCCGGTGGTCGAGCCAGCTTGATCGTCGCCAGCGGCGGCTTCTTCTTTCTCGGTCGCCTTGTCGCCAGCGGGTTCTTCAGTTGCGGCCTTGTCGTCAGTGGCCTTCTTGTCGTCGGCGGCTTTGTCATCAGCGGCCTTCTTGTCTTCGCTGGCCTTGTCGTCAGCGGCTTTGTCGTCGCCAGCCTTCTCCTCGGTTCCCTTTCCGCCCGCACCAGCGGCGGCACCACCCTTGGCAGGTCCGGGAGCGGGGGCGGGAGCCTGTTCACAGCCAACGGCGGCCAACAGTGCGACACACAGGCCTGAAACGAGCAGGCGACGGAACGAATTCAAAGACGTCATGTGGTTTCCTTCAACGGCGTGAAAAAGACTTTCCAACCCCGGGGTGACTCCCCCCGTAGGTAGATGCGCCCGAGTGCGGATTTATTCCATCCGGTTGGCGTCATTCGCGAATTGCTGGTTCCATTTGACGGAGTTTCCCCGTGGAATTCAACTCAAACCGGTTGGAACAGATTTCCAATTTGTTCCAGCAGTGACGGTTGCGAGCGGGAACGCTTTCGCTAAACTCGCGTCTTGAAAAGACCCGCAACCCCAAAGGCCGCTCACCAATGATGAGACTCCTGCGTAATCCCGCCCTCTCTCGACTACTGATGTGCTTCGTCGCCATCGTGCTAGGCGGAGCGACATCCGCC
>JAPLOC010001291.1:2794-9630 GCA_026692825.1 Planctomycetota bacterium
ACATCCGCCTTCGCTGGCGAAGCGGACCTTGAGATCCCCGATCTGCACGATGCGTACTTTTTTGGCAAGAGCATCAGCGGACACACGCTGTTGTTCTCCGGGTCGTTCGTAATTCTCGGCACTCTGGGAATCAGCCTGTTTTTGCGAGCCCAGATCAAGGCGCTTCCGGCGCATGAGTCGATGCTCAAGATCGCCGACATTATCTTCACAACCTGCAAGACGTACCTCATGAAGCAGGCGCAGTTCCTGCTGATGCTGTTCGCCTTGATCGCGGCGGCGATGACCTACTACTTCCTGGTTCTGAAAGAGGAACCGGTGACAACGTTGCTGCTGGTTCTGCTCTTCTCCATCGTCGGAATCGTCGGATCGTTTTGGGTGGCGTGGTTCGGGATTCGCGTCAACACCTACGCCAACGCTCGCACCGCGTTCGCGTCGTTGCGGGGTGAACCGTGGGACGTCGTGAGCATTCCTTTGCGGGCCGGCATGTCGATTGGTCTGTTCCTGATTTCGCTCGAACTGATCATGATGGTCGTCATTCTGTTGTACGTTCCCCGCAACATTGTCGGGTATTGCTTCCTGGGATTCGCGATTGGTGAGTCATTGGGTGCGTCGGCGTTGCGTATCGCGGGGGGGATCTTCACCAAGATCGCCGACATTGGCTCCGACCTGATGAAGATCGCCTTCAAGGTCAAGGAAGACGATCCCCGGAACCCGGGCGTGATCGCCGACTGTACCGGTGATAACGCGGGTGACTCTGTCGGCCCGACCGCCGACGGTTTCGAAACGTACGGCGTGACCGGCGTGGCGTTGATTTCGTTCATCACCCTCGCGGTCCCCAGTGCCGAAATCCAAGCCAAGCTAATCGTCTGGATCTTCTTCATGCGGTTCTTGATGGACTTCATGTCGGGAGCCTCGTATTTCATCAACCAGGCGATTTCCGAGAAGAAGTACAAGGGACTGAAGGACTTCAACTTTGAAGAGCCGCTCACCCGCCTGATCTGGATCGCCTCGATCCTGTGCATCGGCATGTCGTACCTGATGAGCTACCTGCTGATTGGCGACATCGCGGTGGATGTAGCTGCCACCGCGACCGCGGAGGCGACGACGAAAGCCCTGCCATCCCTATGGTGGCAACTCGCGACGATCATCAGTTGCGGCACGCTGGCCGCCGTGCTGATTCCAGAATTCACCAAAGTTTTCACGAGTTCCCACTCGAAGCATGTTCAGGAAATCGTGACCGCGTCGCGGGAAGGTGGCGCGCCACTCACGATTCTCTCGGGGCTGGTCGCCGGCAACTTCAGCGCGTTCTGGAATGGCATGCTCATCGCCGGCCTGATGTTCGGCGCGTTCCTCGTCAGCCAGTTCAACCTGGGTGACGTCATGGGGACTCATGCCTCGATCTTCGCGTTCGGTCTCGTGGCGTTCGGATTCCTCTGTATGGGACCGGTCAACATCGCGGTCGACAGCTATGGCCCGGTGACGGACAACGCCCAGTCGGTGTTTGAACTCGCGCAAACCGAACACATCAAGGACATCAAAGCCGAGATCAAGCGGGACTTCGGTTTTGAACCCGATTTTGAGCTGGGGAAGCACTACCTCGAAGCCAACGACTCGGCGGGAAATACGTTCAAGGCGACGGCGAAACCAGTGCTGATTGGAACGGCCGTGGTGGGCGCGACGACGATGATCTTCTCGATCATTCTCTCGCTGGAAAAAGAAGGCCTGTCGCACCTGAGCCTGACCGACGCCCCCGTGCTGCTGGGCTTCATCTGCGGTGGCGCGGTGATCTACTGGTTCTGCGGCGCCTCGATGCAGGCGGTGACGACCGGTGCCTACCGCGCGGTCGAGTACATCAAGAAGAACATGGACCTCACCAAGACCGAGGCCGACATCGAAGATTCGAAGACGGTCGTGCGAATCTGCACCGAGTACGCCCAGTCGGGAATGTGGAACATCTTCATCGCCCTGATGGCCTTCACCCTGGCGTTCGCGCTGTTCGAACCCAACTTCTTCGTCGCTTATCTGATCTCCATCGCTGTGTTCGGTCTGTTCCAGGCGATTTACATGGCGAACGCCGGCGGTGCCTGGGACAACGCCAAGAAGCTGGTCGAAGTTGACCTGAAAGAGAAGAACACTCCGCTGCACGAAGCGACGGTGGTCGGCGACACCGTGGGCGATCCGTTCAAGGACACCAGCTCGGTCGCCCTCAATCCGATCATCAAGTTCTCGACGCTGTTTGGACTCTTGGCGGTGGAAATCGCAGTCAAGATCCGACACCCCGCCGGTGCTGATGGACATCCTCTGGCCGACGCCGCGAAGCCCTTCGATTACACCGTCTGGGTGGGTGTGGTCATGCTGGTGATCGCCCTGGTCTTCGTCTGGCGGTCGTTCTACTCCATGCGGATTCCTGAAAAGGTCGCGTAAGCTCGGCTCGTGATTCGTTGTGTGATTCAGCAACCCCGGTCGAATTCGACCGGGGTTGTTTTTTGACTGACTTCGGTCCGCGTCGTGTGATGAGCCGGTCGCATCTCTTCCATTTCGTCCCCTCGGATGGCGCGGTAGACTTCGCATTGCGCCACGCCCCGGCGTTCCTCGGGTCGCGCGCTGTTTCTCCATCCTCCGACAGTTCAGGACGTCGCACCATGGCTTCACGCTCCCGTTCCGCCGCTTCCAGTTCCTCCCGTCGTGATTTCCTGAAACAGGCGTCGCTCGCCGCCTTGGCGGGGGCTTCGCTCCCGTATTGGGCCACGACGGACTCCGCTCACGGCTTCACGCTCGCGAACGATCGGCCGGTTGTCGGTTGCATCGGCACGGGGGATCGCTGGCGGGGGGGAATTGGCCCGAATGTGATGAATTTTGGCGATGTGGTCGCGGTGTGCGACGTCGATGCGAATCATGTCGGCGCGGGACGCGAGCAGGTTCGCAATACCCAGGCGAAACGCGGCGTCGATCGTGAGGTCTCGACGCACGAAGACTATCGGGCGATCCTCGACCGCAAAGACATCGACGTAGTGACGATCGTCACCCCCGATCACTGGCACAGCAAGATCGCGATTGAAGCGATGCAGGCGGGCAAAGACGTTTATTGCGAAAAGCCACTGACGCTGACCATCAACGAAGGGAAGCAGATCATCAGCGTGCTGAAGCAAACCAATCGCGTGTTCCAGGTGGGAACGCAGCAGCGCAGCGAAATGGGGAACAAAGACGTCCCCCAGTTCTTCCTCACCGCCGTTGCGCTGGTTCACGCCGGCCGACTGGGGAAGATCAACAAAGTCACCTGCGCGATTGGTCAGGCACCGGGAAGTGGTGAACTCCCGACGGTGGAAGTTCCGAAGGGACTCAATTGGAATCTCTGGCTCGGACAAGCTCCAGTCGTCGACTACGTCTCTGGTCCCAAACCCGAACGGGGCTATCCTCAAACCCGGTCCCACTACGAATTCCGCTGGTGGTACGAATACTCGGGAGGCAAGATGACCGACTGGGGGGCTCACCATGTGGATATCGCCCAGTGGGCGATCGGCATGGACAACTCCGGTCCCGTTTCTGTCGAAGGAACGGCGGAACACCCCTGCCCGATGAAGAATGGGATTCCGCAGGTCACCAACCGGTACAACGCAGCGACCAAGTTCCATGTCCAATGCGTGTTCCCCAACGGCGTCGAATTGAACATCGTCGATTCGCACCCCGAATTTGACAACGGCATTCTCTTCGAGGGAACGGAAGCCCGGCTGTTCGTCAATCGCGGCAAGATCACCGGCAAACCCATCGAGGATCTGAAGACGAATCCTCTTCCGGAAGACACGCTGGTCAAGCTGTACAAAGGCAAGAAACCCGGCAATCACATGGGGAACTTCTTCGAGTGCCTGCGCAGCCGGGAGCAGCCGATCTCTGACGTCTTCACGCATCACCGCGCGATGACGACCTGCCATCTCGCGAACATCGCGATCCGGCTGGGGCGAAAGCTCGAATGGGATCCGGTGACGGAACACATTCTGAACGACAATGACGCGGCACAGTGGGAGGCCCGCGAGCAGCGCAAGGGATTCGAAATTGTCGTGTGAAACATAGCTGGCTGTCCGCGATAGTGCCCCCTTGCGGGGTTCCCTATTTCGAGCGCCCTTGGATCAACCGTAGCGCCTTTTCGAAACCATTGGCGGGTTTCTTCTCCGGGTCGCTTGGCACCGGTGCGATTCCCGCCGCCTGTTTTACCGTCGCGTCGCGTCCGGATTCACGGGCGGGGGACGCGGGGAGCTGGGCGGCGATGTAGTCGGCGTTGTGTCCCATCAATTCGGCGAAATTCTTGGGGGAATCGGCCGACACTTGCAGGAAGCAGACCCCCGTCTCCTGGCCCGGCCCTTCACCCCAGCGAACGGGAACCGGGGGATCCACAGGCTGACGGGGGTTTTTGCTTGAGTTGTCGTAGACCGCTTCCATTTCGAGGCGTGTGCCCGCCGGCAGCCGCAATGGCCGGCGCAGCAGGTACTGATCATGCCACTTCGAGTCCCAATCGTCGATTCGGAGCAGGCGATCTGTCGAGCCGTCAGGCAAGACCGCGACGACGGCGATGTCGCGGGCGAAGTCGCGAAAGTGTGGAGTCAAACCCAGGATTGTGGTCGCTGTCGGAAGTTCGTACCGCGCTCGTTGGCGATGCCGGGAGGCACCGGCCGGGACTCTGAGTTTGAGATCGCCGAGTATCAGATCCCCCACCGGTTGTTTCGTGTTCTCTGGTGCCAGGAAAATCCCCAACTTCGGTCCGCCGCGTGCCAGGTCTGCCGGGGTTTCATAAGTCACTTGCACAACCAAGTCGGCGGATGGTGGCAACACCCGCCCCAGCCCCGGTGGCAGTCGGCTGGCGACCACGACGGGAGCCCAGCCCCCGAGGCCCGTGGCGGTCGTGAGAGGGGGGAATTCGAGGGGGTTGTAGCCCGTCGATGGATCGCGCAATTCGTACCGTCGGGCGACACCAGAGGTGTCAATTCGGACGCTGATTTCTGATACCCCCGTGGAATAGCCAGGGCGGAATTCCACTGCCGACACCTGGCGTTCCGTTGGCAATTGAGTCGGCCAGACATAATGTCGGATGACGGCATTTTCCTCGGTCGCCGACTCCAGGGAACGCACCTGGTAAACCAAGTCCGGCTCTCCCAGCAGCCAACCGTCGCCGTAGTCCTGTGGTGGAGGGAGATCATCGTCATTTCCTGGCGGGGTTCCGCCCACGACCCAGTTCGAGAAGAGATCCATTTCGGTCTGGCTGAGGCGACGTTCGTTCTGAAAACTTCCAAAGCCATGCACCGGCTTCCAGGGTGGCATGGCGCGATTTTTCAGCAGCGGGACGATCGCGTGCGCATGGGGACGAACCTCCGCGAGAGTGGTGAGGGGAAACGGTGCCAGTCCGCCGGCGTGGTGGCACTCCACACAATGCGCATGGACCAGAGGTGCGATCTGGCGGGCCCAGGTGATTGAATCGCGACGTTCACTCTGCGCGCGGCGATCGATGACGCGCCCCGCGGGATCGGTCTTGCGGATGAGGGGCGGCCGTCCCGCTGTGAGTGAACGGAGCGCGGTCGCCAGATAAGTCTGGCGGGGACGGGCTCGCTTGTCCCCTGGCCGATCCGGTCGATCATCGATCTTTCCGCAATACACCCGGTGGCCGGCGGAGTCCATGACGACCGCCTGAGGAGTATGGGTGGCCCCAAGTTCGGTCGCCAGAACTTGTCCGCCATCGAAGAGGATCGGTATCCGCAATTGATCGCGGTCCCGCCACGCGCGCGCTTCGGCCCGATCCACATCGGGATCCGAAACGACAATGAAGAACTCAATGTGGTGGTCTTCGTACGCCCCCAGCAATCGGTCCAACACGGGTAGAAATACGGCGCTCCGCTCGCATCGCGGAGACAGAAAGACAAACGCCCAAGCCTGGGTCGTGGGAGACTCCCCCAGCCGATGGATGTTCCCATCGATATCGAGCGCCCTCAACGGCCAGTGCGACAGCCGCGCAGGTTGAACATGTTCGGTGTTCGGCTTGTTGGCGTCAGCGGCGATTGAGCCACTGGCGACCAGGAAGAGGCCGAGTAGAAACACTCCCAGGGATCTGAGAAAGCCCATCCCTCTACGGCGGCTCGCCAGCCGAAAATCGGGAATCGACCGATGAAGAACCATCCGTGGTCTTTCGGAACACTCGGTAGTTGGAAGCGGAATGGAGCGGTGAGACGGGTGTCCGCAGCCGGCTGGGGCACCGGCGGATGACATACCAGATCCACGCGAGGTGGTCCAGACGAACATGCTCTCCCTCCGCCCGGGGAGACACAAAATTGCGCCAAAGGCCTTGCTGCCGTTACTTCAGCGCCCTGACTGCCCAAATCCACCCGCGACTAGAACTGCCGCAGGAACCGCAGGTCGTTGTTCGTGAAATAGCGAATGTCCGGCACGCGATACCGTCGCATGCAGAACCGTTCAATCCCCAAGCCAAACGCGAATCCCGTGACCTTTTCGGGGTCGTACCCGACCGCCTTCAGGACGTTGGGGTCGACCATGCCGGCCCCCCCGATTTCCAGCCACTTCGTTCCGGTGTTGTCCCAACTCATATCCACTTCGACCGACGGCTCGGTGAAGGGGAAAAACGACGGGCGGAACCGAATCGTGACATCGTGCCCCAGATAAGCGCGGGCGAAGAGCCGCAGGACGGTCTTCAACTGCGCCATGGTGGTCCCCTCGGCGATCAACAACCCTTCCATCTGGTGGAACATGCAGGAATGGGTAGCGTCGATCGTGTCGGGCCGGTAGACGCGGCCGACAGAAATGATCCGAACCGGGGGCGGATTCGACTCCATGACCCG
>JAPLOC010001292.1 GCA_026692825.1 Planctomycetota bacterium
ACGCCGTCGATTCGCACTTGAGCGCAGATCTGATTGACCTGCCCCCCGCAAGGGGAGAGGGGTCACTGGCGCGAAATGTCGCGCCGGCTGTCACGCGCGAATTGATGGCGTCGGGTGATTGTGGCGATTGGGAAACGGTTCAACTCAGATCCTGAGTGTGCGCGATGGAGACACCATTCGAACCAAGCGAGGAACCAAGCGAATGGCCACCCGCGATCGGGTCACCTCCCTGCGTGTTTCCCGTCGTTCACGATGGCTCTCGCTGGTTCGAAATGCTGGTCCATGTGGGATTCGCCGTATTCCTGCTGGCTCTCGCGCATCTCGCCAACGGTTATTGGGTGATTTCGGGTGCGCTCCTGTTGGGTGCCCTCTATCAGGCCGGCAAAGCAGCGTGCTGGGTCTGGCGGCGGTCGGCGGAACGGCTGGAAATCACTTCGAACGAAATCGTCTGGCATCTCGGGTATGCCCGGCTGCGAATTCCGTGCGACGCGATTGTCGATGTCACACCGGTTCCCGGAATCCGATTGACGACCCAGGTGACTCCCGATCTGTTGCTGCGACTTTCAAAAACTGTTCACTGGAAGGCCACACCCAATGCCGGGCGGTTGTGGTGGCTCGTTTGGAGAACTCTTCCCGGATCACCGGACGGCGCTTTCGTCTGGGGAGACATGCTGGTCGTTCAAATCGCGCCCGAGAGTGACCGTAACTTTTTGGACGAGTTGCATTCGCGGTACCCCCACCTCGCGAATTCCATGACAGCCGCGTCCGTAGAGAGTGGCCATCGGGAAATGCGTGAATGTTCATCCGAAGCTCTCGACGCGCCGCAATCTGTGAAGAAACACTGGCCATGCCGGCGGTTTAAGACGGTCGAGGTCTCGCTTCTGTACTCTGGATTGGGGTGTTTGGCGTCCGGAATCCTCGGGGGTGGCCTACTGACTCTGGTGGCGCTGATTTTCGGACAATTGTTGATCCTGGTGTTTTGTATTGGAATGATCGTATTCAAGTTGGTTTCGTACATCGTGCATCTCGAGATTCAGTGGATTGAATTGCGAGAATCGAAGCTCGTTCGGACGCTGGGAGGCGCTGAATTGTGCGTGGCCTATGATCACATCATTCGTATCAATCGAAGAAAACCGCCGCGTCAACATCGATCGGATACGGTATTGTTTGAGATCGAGACCATTTGCCCGGTCGAATGGAGACCACGCGGCTTCGCGAAGTGGATTTGGTGGCTGATTCGCGGACGCCTACCGCGTCCACCGGAAGACACGTGGAATCGAATTCGTGACGGATGGTGGTTTCGAAAATTCGACGTGTGTGTTCGCGACGCGGCGGAATTCGAACGGGAACTCGCACGGCGGTGTCCGGTGAAAGTCACGGCAACAGAACAAGGTGCGTCGTGAATGCGGTTCCTCCTGTTCCCGATCTACCGCAATCCGATGCACTGGGTTGAGGTGCTGGTTCTCTCGACGGTGATCATCGGTTTGACGGTCGTGACTTTGGGAATGTTGTTCTTCATTCCGTTTGCGGCTCTATTTCTGCTTCTCATCTGCTTTTTCAGCCTGCGACTGGGCCTGGCGATTTGGCGGCGATGGCGAGAACGGATCGAGGTGACTCCGGAAGAACTCACCTGGAATCTCGGTTTCGCCCAGTTGAGAATTCCCACGAAATCAATCGTCCGGGCGACGTTGGGACCAGGGCGTCGGCCAACCTCCGCGGGACCGCTGGAAGTGAGGTTGCGAATGTCCTCCCCGGCCTGCTGGACGGGGACAATTGACCGGCCCTGGTGGAATTGGTTGATCGCGTCCAGGATTCCTGCGAGGAGTGCCGGTTTCAATGCGAGAGATTCAGTCGTGATGGTTCAACTCGCTCCGTGGAATCCCCAAGCGCTGCTCTATTCACTCTGCGAATACTGTCCCAATCTCGCCGCTTCGTCCGACGCGGTCGATGCTACGGCGGTGGATGCCATGGGATTTCAGATCCGCCGCGATTGGCAGCCTCCCTCTTTGCAGTCCCCCCGTCGATTCACCGTCAAATCGGATCTCTCCTGGTTTGATACCTGGTTCTGCGTCGTCGCGGCAATTCCCGTCATACCGTTTGGAATGGCATTGTTGATGGTAGGCGCTCCGATAGGCATTTTGCCGGCGGGTGCGGGCGTATTGGTCTTGATTCAGTATCTGTTTCTCCTGTGGAGGAATTTTGGCGAAAGAATCGAAGTGTCCGAATCGGAATGGGTCTGGAACATTGGTTACGCGCGACTTCGGATCCCCCTGGAGGATATCGTGCGACTGGACCGATTCGAGCGCGACGGTGTCCCCCAGGTTCGGCTTCAAACGCGACGTGTGATCGCCTGGGAACCCCATCCTCTGGTGCGGCTCTTCTGGTATTGGTCCGGCCTGTTCCCCGGCCCCTCGCCCGCGTCACCCGAAACGCTCCGTGACGACGACTGGCTCCGGGTGATTGAATTCGCTCCCCGCAACCCGGAGTTGTTTTTTGCACAGTTTTTCAGAATTGTCCCGGCACCGGAATCTGTGGGTAGAATCCCTTCGGACACCGGCGTTTCAGACATGCAGAATCCAGTGTAGCCTCGCTTCGCCTACCGACAACTGAAACGGATGGTGACGATTGCAACGTCGCGGGATCCACGCTGGGGGGACTCTGTCCCTCCAGACCCCCCTGGGATTTTCCAAGGCATGGGTCCGATGTCCAATGGGCGGAAAAGTCAACGGACTTTGCGAGTACAGTTGAAACCTGTCCAAAATCAAAACCGTTTTGTTGCGTGTTTCGCGGACGGTCGGCACGGCGAGTGCCGAAGTGCGTCGTGGGGGCCAGCGGCGGGTGACGCTAGGTTTTTAAGGAATGGCCAATGCGTTCCATGAGTTCATGACCGTACTCCGCACGTCGAGGGAGGATGAAGTAACACCCGGAACAAGCTCCCACACTCCAAACGCGCCCGCTTGCGATCACGGAATTCCCGAATTGTTGCGGCCTACGCCGCAACGTCCCGCAGCGAATCGATAGCGTTTCTCCAGGAGTCGACCAACGCACAAATGGCTTCTGCGATTTCGCTTTCAAATTCCAGTTGATATATTCCCGCATGGGAATATAATACCGACCATGCCACGTTCAGCGACCACAGCGGATGTTTTCAACGCGGTTGCCGAACCGCGACGACGGGAGATTCTCGGCCTGCTCGCCCGGGGGGAGCGGTCGGTCAACGATGTCGCGGGTTCGCTTCGCGTCAACCAGCCTCAGGCCTCAAAGCACTTGAAAGTGCTGAAAGAAGTCGGCCTGGTGCGGATGCGCGGTTCGGGTCAACAGAGGTTGTACAGCCTCAATGCGGCGGCGCTGAAACCCATTCATGACTGGGTCATGACGTTCGCCCAGTTCTGGGGCGAAAGTTACGACCGCCTCGACGAATACCTTCAGGAATTGCAGGAACAAGAGAAACAACATGCCCGAAAGAAATGATTCGACGTTCACGCTTTCGCTCCCTTCCGATCGGGAGATTCTGCTCACACGGCTCTTCAATGCGCCGCGACAACTCGTCTTCGAAGCGATGACCAATCCGGAACACATCGCCCGCTGGTGGGGACCGCGCGCCATGACGATGGTGTCGTGCGAAATGGACTTCCGCGTCGGTGGCGGCTATCGGTTCGTGCTTCGCGGTCCCGATGGCAACGACTACGGATTCCGCGGCGTCTATCGGGAAATCACACCCCCCGTGCGTGTTGTCAACACCTTCGAATTCGAGGGAATGCCGGGGCACGAATCGGTCGAAACAGTGACGCTGGAAGAAGTGGACGGGAAGACCAAATTGACCAGCCTCGCGCTGTACCAGTCGACGCAGGATCGCGACGGTCATCTGCATTCTGGGATGGAATCGGGTGCGCGCGAATCGCACGACCGTCTCGAGGAACTGATCGCGACTCTCGCCTGATTTTCCGGCATGGGTCCGCGACGAAACAACATGATCAACACCCAGCCCCAATCGGGGCGCGACAACCGTCGAACGTAGACGTTGCGTTCGTCGGTAACACGGTCGGTTTTTTCATTGATGTTTACAGCAGTCGGACGATCGCAGCGCCCCTAACTGGCCACTCTCAGCGCGAAGCGATTCAACTGCGTCAATTCATGGAACGCATTGGCCATGCCTTGAAAACCTAACTTCACCCGCCACCGACCTCCACTTCGGACGTCGGCATTCGCCGTGCCGACTTTTTCCAACCCAGCCCCGATTTTGCACACCATGCCCTTGAAAAGGAACACAGCCGCTGGGCTGGCTTGTCGCGCCCCCGTTGGGGCGACGCGATCTCGAACTGTTTAGTTTTTTCATCGAAGATCCAACGTCATTTCCCGGTTCTGACCCCAGTTCTCGAAAGTCCTCTTGTGTCACACGCTGTCCCGCTTTCCTCCCGCACGATGAGCAAACTGTCGCGACGGGCCGCGTCGGTTTGCTTCTGGTCGGCCGCCTCGTTTCTGCTGCTCCTCGCGCTGTTGCATCTGTTGCGGCCGGATATGGATCCGTCGTGGCGATTCATCAGCGAGTACGAGCTGGGGGATTTTGGATGGGTCATGCAACTCGCCTTTCTCGCCCTGTCCCTGAGTTGTGTCACCTCCTGCGTCGCCCTCTTTTCGCAGGCCCGAACGATGGCCGGGCACATTGGGAGGTTCACGGTGATGCTAACAGCGTTTGGCCTGATGCTCGGGGGCTTGGTCGTCCCTGGCGAAGAGAAGGGACTGCACGATCTCGGGGCGACGCTCAACCATTTGCCGTTCGGCGCGCCGCTCATCAACTGGAGTCTGTCGCGCAATCCCGCCTGGAAGCGGGCGAAACCGATGTTGCTCGGGACGGCGTTTCTGCCACTCGCGGGACTGGTTCTGTTTTTTGTGTCGCTGGGAATCATGCTGCCGCGAAACGAGGGCAAGCCCGGTCCCACGGTTCTGGTCGGCTGGCAGAATCGCATCCTGGTCGTCCTGGAATGCGCCTGGCTCATGGCGACCGCATACTATGCGAGCAAACTGGGAGCCGGTGTCTCGACAACCGGGGAATCCACACAGGGGAAATCCAGCGATTGACACGGCGGTTGGTCGAAAACCAGACGGCGGCTGGGAACAGACGTCTCAATCGACGCCGCTCGGAGGCGCTGCGTTGCCCTGAGTCCCCCCAGCTTCGGTCTCGCAGCGTCGCATTGGTCACCGGCCCTTGTATTTTCAACCACCCGCTTATACCGCGAGCAGGGTAGAATTTGACATTCATTGAGCGACCCCTTGCCGGCTCGCCCGGCAGGTGAAGGAGATCGGTGGCTAACATGACACGCCTCGATCGACCCCTGCCACGTCCTGTGGCAGGTGAATCAGATCGCCGCCATCCTCGGTCGTAACCGAACCGTATTCCCCAACCCACCGATTCAGTACACTCCCTCCATTCCGATCCCTGCAACAACGAGTTCGAGTTCTCCCTGACAACGGCGTATGTTTGCCTCTCTGGTTCCGCAGCTCGACTCGTTGGTTCTGGTGGGTCTGTTCACGCTGTGCGCGGGAAGCTGGGGACTGATCTGGGGGCGGCTGGCTCGCGGCGCGCCCATGGTTCCATGGCGCGACCGGCCGCGGATCGAATGGCCCGGTATTCTCCCCCTGGTGGCGTTTCCCCTGGTCTACATCGTCTCGGTTTGGATCCACCATCTCGCTATTCGACACAAAGATCCGCCGGACCTGCTGCAATCCCTCCAGGTCGACTGTTTGTCCCGATTGGTGTGCTGGGGAGCGCTGCTGGTGTTTCCCCTGGCCTTTCGTCAATGGAACCGCGAGAACCTCGGCCTCCATCGCGGGCCCATTGGACCGGAGATTGCTCTTGGACTCGGAACCGCCTGTGCGGTCTTTTTGCCAGTGATGGCGATCAATTTCGCCGTGGCGGCCGGGGGCTGGAAAGATCCCGAAGTGGTCCATCCACTGCTCCAGGCGCTCAAGAGTGGTGATACCAGAATCTGGCCCTGGGTCGCACTGTCGGCGGTAGTTCTCGCCCCGTTGCTCGAAGAATTACAGTACCGGGTCTTCGTGCAGGGAACCCTGGAAGACCGCGTCGGGTTGTCGGGTTGGACTTCGATCAACCTCAGTAGCCTGCTCTTCTGCGGGGTTCACTTCGCCCCCGGCCGACCGGACGGCCTGGCGCTGTTTCCCCTCGCGTTCGCACTCGGCTTCCTCTACTGGCGTCGCCGCAGCTACATCGCCGTCGTCGTGGCCCATGCGACATTCAACGGAACCCGTTATCTGACGGGTACGGCTCGGTCGACTTCCGACAGGTACATTAAGAGCCTCGCGTCAGTTTCTGGAACCGCGCGAGCAGGTTGCGGGTGACCGGACCGGGCTTGCCATCGCCGATCACACGACCGTCGAGACTGGTCGCGGGGATCACTTCGGCCGCCGTCCCGGTGAGGAAACACTCGTCGGCGACGTAGATATCGTGCCGGATCAGAGTTGTTTCACGAACCTCAATCCCCGCTTCCCGCGCCAGGCGAATGACGCAGTTGCGGGTGATTCCTTCGAGAATTCCGGAATCGGTCGACGGCGTGCTGAGAATACCGTTCTTCACAATGAAAATGTTGTCGCCCGTACACTCGGCGACATGCCCCAGGTGGTTCATCATCAGCGCCTCGACACACCCCGCGTCCGAGCCTTCGACCTTCGCCAGGATGTTGTTGAGGTAGTTCAGCGACTTGATGCGCGGCGACAGGGCCTGCGGATGGTTGCGGATCGTACTCGCCGTGATCAGCTTGAGCCCCTGCTCGTACATTTCATGCGGGTACAGAGAAATCGTGTCGGCGATCACGATGATCTGGGGATTCGCCGTCTTTTTAGGATCCAGCCCCAGCGTACCGGCACCCCGGGTCACAACCAGTCGAACGTAACCGTCGGAAATGCCGTTCGCCCCCACGGTATCTCGGACGGCGGCCGCCATATCCGGACGGGTCATCGGAATCTCCAGCCGAATCGCCGCCGCGCTTTCGTACAGTCGGTCGACATGCTCTTCCAGCAGAAAGACCTTGCCGTTGTAGACGCGAATTCCCTCAAACACCCCGTCGCCGTAGAGCAACCCATGGTCGAAGACGCTGATGATTCACGACCAATTCGCAGATCAGGGGAGGATTAGAGTGTCGCGACGCGACGAGAGACAGACGACCCACGGGAAAAGTTCGGTCGGACGAATCGAAAAACTGGTCGATCCGGGAATCCAACCCAGCAGCCCGTGTCGGTCGACCTGCGCCGCTCAGGCCGCCTCGCCCCATGCTTCCAGCCGGCCTTCCGCCAGCCGCACGATGCGGTGCGCCAACTGGGCGATCGCCTCGTCGTGCGTAACCATGATGATAGTCAGCTCATTCTGCGCGTTCAACGACGACAGGAGTTCCATGATCTCGGCCCCGGTTTCGGCGTCGAGGTTTCCGGTCGGTTCGTCGGCGAGCAGCACTTCGGGATTGCCCATCAAGGCCCGGGCGATCGCCGCCCGCTGCATCTCTCCCCCCGAAAGTTCACTGGGCCGATGCGTGAGGCGATGTCCCAGCCCCACTTTATTGAGAAGTTCCTTCGCCTGCTCGCGAAACGCCTTGCGATGCTTCCAGAAGTCCCACAGGGAGTGCCGGATCATCACGGGAATCAGCACATTTTCCAGCACGCTCAACTCGGGGAGCAGATGATAGAACTGAAAAATGAAGCCGAACACTCGATTTCGCAATTCATCGC
>JAPLOC010001293.1:0-2117 GCA_026692825.1 Planctomycetota bacterium
CAGGCCCAGTGGAAATGCGAGACCGGCGCTGACGTCCTCTCCTTGTTCGGATCCGATTCGATTCTTCAGTTCTTGTTCCGCACGCGAAAAGTCGACCCGTTTGACGCGAATGTCGAAACGCGCCTTTTCATTATCTGCAATAAGTCTGGCTCGCGCCATATTTTCGCGTTGATCCAGTTCCTTCAACAGAATGTCCACAACGACGTTTGCCACCGCAGCACGTTCCAACTCAGTCCCCGATCCGAATTCGAACCTGATAAGCTCGGCGTCGGGAATCGTCACCTTCAGATTTCGGCGCACGAAGTCCTTCGGATCCTGCGCCTTAAAAATTTGCGGTTGACTGGAAATTGCGCCATTTCGCATTACCTGTTTCAGGATCAGATCGGATCTCGCGAATCGAGCCACCCACTTCGGTTCGCCACTCGTGTCGTCGGTCCGCGCGCTATCGACCGACCGGTCGTGCAAGACATTGATTAAGTGAGACAATTTGATCTCGGCTGCCAGGTGGGGACTGTCTTCCTGCGATACGCTGTGCTCCTTGCGGGCAAATCCCAACGCGCCGAACGCAGCGGTGATCGTCACGCCGACAATCACCAAAAACCAACGACGCAACGACCGTTCTCGAATTGCAGTTCCCATTCTAGTTCTCGATTCCAAGTGTTTCTGATCCAGGGTGAAAGATGAGTCGCATTGTGTAATGGGGTCAGAACGGAGGGCCGAGTTGGAACGACGGGTGAAGCGTCACAGTGCATTAACGCTGCCAGGTCCGCCGAGCGCACAAGGATTCCGTCAATTTTTCGAAATCCATCCCTCTCACAGTGTCCAAGTGGCGAGCCGGCCGGCGTAAGCCGCCGGGTTTTTTGGCCCACGAACACGCTCTGCGCCAATCCCGCCAAAAACCGGCCGGCTGACGCCCCGCCGCGGCGGGCTCGCCTGGCGTTCTGAGACTCTGCGGCTTGCTCCACCAGTTTCCACTGGTGGACAGCAATGCAGTCACAGTCGCTACAGCCGGCCTTTGAGCCGGCTTCTCCTGGACGTTTGCTGTCGCCGCCCGCGCTCAGCCACTGGCCGGTTCCCCGGCCGTCGACTGAAATTCCAACGCCTCGGCAATCCGCTGCCGGACGGCGGGACTGGGGGCGAACGGCAGCAGGGCCTCCAGCAGTGCCGCCGGCAGCACGCAGGCCACCACCTGTCCGCCCGCCGCCCGGTGTTTCGAACACAGCGTCTGTTCCCCGTGGGCGACCGACGGCAGATTGTGTTCGGTCCATGAACTCGCGGGGGCGACTGGTTGGCAAGCAACCCCTAGCCACGAGCCGCGACCAAGGCCTCGAGAGTAGTCCCAAGGCAGTTGGTCGCGGCGTGACCACCATCGCATGGATCCGGCTTGCGTCTGACGCCACTGACAGACGCTTCCGGCTCTCGCAGTCAGCGTTCGTTCACTCCATGGAAACCTTGGCGCGCAGCTTGGCAAACCGGTTCCAGCGGCGGCGGGATTCGACAGCCCCGACAACGATCATCCCAATCAGCAAGGAGACGATCGAGGCCGGTTCGGGAACAGTGCTTCCCGAGCTGCTGAATTCGAAACGGACATCGAGATCGCGGTTCCCCAGTTCGCCCAAGGCATCGAGGTTGTAGTCGAACGCCAACTCGGGCATCTGAATGAAGACATCTCCGGATGCGCCCACAGCGGGAAAGAGACCGTCGAAGATTCCCCCGTCTTCCGATTGCACCACGAATCCGTTCTCCACGCGAAACTCGACACTACCGCGCTCCGGCGCCGATATGTACGGGCTCGTGATGTCGATCGAAACCGCGTAATTCGCCGCGGTCGCCACGAGAACATTGGTGGTTTCATCCCAGCCGACAGACTCGGAGTCAGTGAGGCGAAAGCCGTCGATGTCGATCCGAATCAGTTCGTCGTTCAACAAATCCAAGCCTGTGTTGAAGTCATGCACGCTGACGCTGACCGGATCACGGATAATGGGCCTGCCAAACGCAACCGCACTTCCGGAAACAGAGCCCGACAAACCGGGAGTCCACCACAATCGACCCGAAGCGAGGTTGTTACCACCGAAGACCTTCATGCTGGCCCCGCTGGTGGCGTAGGCAAGCGAAGG
>JAPLOC010001293.1:2181-2542 GCA_026692825.1 Planctomycetota bacterium
TCGCGTTAGCGGATGCCGTCACCGTATTCGCGGTGGCCGAAGTAAAGAAACTTCCTGGACTCGGCAAAACCGTGCTGCCGAAGTTGAAATTCTGGTTGACGGACGAACCAGTTCTCGCGTACGCGTAATCCTGGAAATTGTGGAAGCCGACCCCAAACGGGCGGCCCCCGGAGCCTCCGTAATAATTCATCCGGAAAGTGTGGTTGACGGAGTAGTTGATCCGACTTTCCGCACATCTCGATTTCAATTTCTTCGAATTTCCATCCGGGTTGCAGCCTGCTGGCGGATTCGGCGGCGGCGGTCGGTTGCTGGCGGCCTTGCAGGCGGTTGGTGCGGACGCGGCATTTAGTATTCGGAGATC
>JAPLOC010001294.1:0-4274 GCA_026692825.1 Planctomycetota bacterium
GGGCAACTTCCACAAGAGTTTCGACCGGACTCGTGTTGGGGGGACCGATTTCCCCCCCCCTCCCTGCCGAATGCTATTCGAGATCAATCGGCCACTGCGTTCCGGCGGACATTCCTCCGTCGACGTACAGCACCTGGCCGGTCATGAACGCGGACGCCTTTGACGCCAGGTAAATTGTTGTGCCGATCATGTCTTCGACCTGACCCAGTCGCCGCAGTGGCGTGTTGGTGAAGCCCCATTCCTGCATTTTCGGAATCGACCACAGCTTGTTCGTCATGTCGGTGAGAATGAAACCGGGGGCGAGGGCGTTCACCCGAATGCCGTGCGGCCCCCACTCCGAAGCCATCCCGCGGGTCATCATGCTCACTCCCGCTTTGCTGATGGCGTAGGGCAGCACCCCCTTCAAGGGCGAGTTGGTGTTCAGCGAATCGATGTTGATAATCGTTCCCTGTTTGCGGGGAATCATCACCTTGCCAACCGCCTGCGACAGGAAAAATAGCCCGCGCAGATTGATGTTCACAATCCGGTCGTACTCTTCCGGGGTATACGTCTCGCAGCGCTTCCGTTGATTCACCCCCGCGACATTGACCAGCGTATCGATCTGTCCATGACGCTCAATAACTGTCGCGACCAGACGATTGATGTCCTCGGTCTGGGCGACGTCACACACCACGGTGTCGACCGTTCCCGACGGACCCGCGATTTCCGCCGCCGTCGCCGCGAGTGTTTCCGCCTCGCGACCGGTGATGATGACTTTCGCATTCCGTTCCGCGAATCCCCGGGCGATCGCCCGGCCGCGCCCCCGGCTGCCTCCCGAAACCAAAACGACTTGTCCCGCGCTGTGTTCCATGCGTCGCGTTGCCCGGCGATGTGCCGGTGTGGATTTGTATCATGGCAAGGTCTTTCGCCCATGAAAAGCGTTCCAACTCACGCGACGCAATACCCAATCGCGGTTGCCGCGTACAGGTGGGCGACGCGGCAGAGATCGTCGATCGAGACCCATTCCTCCAGGGTGTGCGCGCCGCCAGCGTTCGGGCCGTGCGTGATTCCCGGGATGTCGGCGAGTGACCAGAACGTGTTGCAGTCGTCGCAGAATGGTTTCGCGCCGAACTCCAGCGACTTGCCCGTGGTCGCCGTGTAATTGTCCTGAAACGCTCTTACGAACGCGTGGTCGGGTTCCAGTTGAAAGCCATCCCGCACCGGAAACCATTCGACAACGATCGCGGTCTTCGTCCGGTCTGCGACTTGTTTCACCAAGCCGCGAAACTCCTGTTCGACGATGTGCCGACTCTCGCTGGGGAGCCAGCGGCGGGTTCCTTCCATCCACAGTTCTTGCGGATACTGGTTGAAGATTTCGCCCGAGTGGACCTGGCCGACGAATACCGTTTCGCTCCCCGCGACCGGATCGTTCTTTCCAGCGAGAAACGTGGCGTACTGCCGCAGCCGCGCGATCAGTTCGGCTCCCGCGTCAATCACACTTGGCTGATCTTTGGGACGCATCACTTCATGCACCGGCGGCCCCGAACGTCGAATGGTCGCCTTCCAGGTCGCCAGTCCCCGACCAACGACCGGGATGCAGCCATTGAGGTATTCGGGAATCAAGACCGCGTCGCCGCAGTAGCCCAGGCGAATCAGTTGCTCGAGCTGGCGACCGTCTCCCCAGGGGGCTTCGTGCAGATCATGCCCGGTAAAAAGAATCGACCCTTGGGTGAATGCCCCGCTCTCGCGTAAGACCCGCAGGGCTTCGACCGCCGCTGCCGTTCCACCCTTCATATCGCAACTTCCGGTTCCGGTGATTCGGTCCCCGGAAACCTGGGGCGGAACAAACGGCAGATGGACGGTGTCGAGATGCCCGTTGAATTGCAGTGTCGGACCGGGCTTCCCGCTCTTCAGTCGCACCGCGACCGCCGGTGCCTGTGGATGACCGGCGGCCGGACGTTCGACTTCGAATCCGTCGCGGGTCAGAATCTCGGCAAGTCGATCGAGCGCCGGGCCGGCTTCACCCGTACGACTGTAAACAGCGCACAAGTCGACCGTATCCCGGACCAGCCGGTCTCGGGAGACAAGCGACTTGAGGCGGGCGAGCAACTCGGGCGAAATCGACGGCATGATGGCGATCCTGGCGGGAGTGACGGGCGGGGAGACCAACGCCTCCATTGGTCGGTCAACCGGGGCATCGTGGCTTTGACCGTGACGATTGTAGCCGCGGCGCGGCCGAAATCGAGGTAGTGTTCGTAGATTGGAATTCATTCCACGCGACTCTCCCCAGGCGTTTCGCGAGAACCAATTCCTCGACGCCACACGTCGCAGAACGCGACCCCGGCAGGGGTCAAATCGATTTGCCCCGGGTCACGATCGCGCAGCGATCGTGACCCGGGGTTTCGGCCCGCCAAGGTGCCTGACCCCGGCAGGGGTCACATTTGCCGTCGCGCGACCTCTCAAACATACTTCGCTCAAGTGCCAACATCCCGCCGCACATCCACATCGTCTACGACCCCTGCCGGGGTCGATTCGCGCGTTGTTACCAAACCCCGGGTCGTTGCCGTTGACGCGGCAACGACCCGGGGCTAATCGATTTGACCCCTGCCGGGGTCGCTTGGCGTCAGCCAACGTCACTCCCCGGGAAATATCCCCCCGCCGGCTCTTCCAGCGGCACGAAGTCTTCAAACTGCATGAACTGCTTTTTGAAGCTCAATTTCACGATGCCCGTCGGGCCGTTGCGGTGTTTGGCGACAATGATCTCGGCCAGTCCGGGATTGTCTTCGGGGTCGTACATGTCGGGACGGTGCAGAAACATCACGATGTCGGCGTCTTGCTCGATCGCGCCGCTTTCTCGCAGGTCGGCGAGTTTCGGGCGTTTGTCTTCGCGCAATTCCACACCGCGGTTGAGCTGGGCCAGCGCGATCACTGGAATCTCCAGTTCCTTCGCCATGAATTTCAGTCGGCGGGTGATTTGCGCGATTTGCTGTTCGCGGGGGGCCCGCTTGTCTTCCGGATCGATGAGCTGCAGGTAGTCGATGATCACCGCCCCCAGGTTGTCCTTCCGTTTGAGTCGCCGGCAGATCGCGTTGATCTGCGACATGTTGCGTCCCCCCTGGTCGTCCACGAACACCGTGAGGCTTGAGAGTTCCTGAAACGTCTGCATCAGGATTTCGTATTCGTGGTCTTCGAGATCCCCCTTTCGCAGCTTCTGCATGTCGAGTCGGCCGCGCATGCAGACGAGTCGCTCGGCGAGTTCATGCCGCGACATTTCGAGGCTGAAAACCGCGACCCCCTTCTGACTGCGGGCCGCGATTGCCTCGGCGATGTTCAGCACGAACGCTGTTTTTCCCATACTGGGACGGGCGGCGAGAATGACCAGCTCGGCGGGCTGCAGTCCGTTCGTGCGGAGGTCGAGATCGCGAAAACCGGTGGTCACACCGCTGATCGCCCCGCGCAGTTCCATGCGCTTTTGAATGCGGTCGAACGCCTCCAGCAGAATCTCTTTCAGCGCGAGCCGTTCTGTCCCCTCCTGCTGCTCGAGAATGTTGAAGACCTCTTTCTCGGCGAGGTTCAATAGATCGTCGGTGGCGACCGATTCGTCGTAAGCGCTCCGCAGAATTTCGGTACAGGCCGAAATCAACCGCCGCTGAATCGACTTTTCGCGGACGATGTCGGCGTAATAGCGGGCGTGGGCGGCGTGCGGGACGCTGTCGAGAATCTCGATGAGGTAATCGGCCCCGCCGCAGTCGGCGAGTTCCCCCTTTTTCTCAAGGACGTCGGCGATGGTGACCGCGTCGAAGCCGTGCTTCCCCTTGTCGTGCAGTTGCTTGATCGCCGCGTAAATCCGGCGATGGGAATCGAGATAGAAGTGGTCGGGGAGTAGCTTTTCGGCGACGTCGTCAAAGGCGTGGTTGTCGAGGAGAATGCTGCCGATCACTCCTTTTTCGGCTTCGAGATTCTGGGGCGGAAGGCGATCGCCGCGCGCGACCCCCTCGTCTTTGCGACGTTCGCCGGAGCTGGAACCGTTTGTCCGTGGAAAATCCATGAGAGCCTTTGAGTGGTCGAGAGCCGCGTCGCGGTGAGGAGGAAAATCCCCACGGAGCCGGACAGGGCATTCTAGCCGATGGAGACTCTGGCGGCGAATTGCATCTAGCCGTGCCATCGGTTAGAACGGATAGACATCCGGTGATGGTTCCGGGATGTCGCCTGGGAGTGTCAGATGCCCCTGATTGTGATTGAACGACTGACTGACGCCGAGTTTCTGAGCCTGCTCGCATTGGCGCAGCGAGGGG
>JAPLOC010001294.1:4317-11928 GCA_026692825.1 Planctomycetota bacterium
ACGGCGAGGCATTGGGGACAATCTGGGAGCAGGTTGAACGGCTGCTCCTAAAGATCGCCGCAGAGGATTTGGATCCGCGAATCCGGTCAAAGGTTGCGCCGTCGGACCTTGTCCAACGGGCGTTTTTGGGCGTTCAGAACGGCATTGAGACGTTTGTAGCGACCGATTTCTCAAGTTTTCAGAATTGGGCGCAGACGATTCTCAAGCACGTGATCATTGATGAACGTCGAGCCCAGTTCGCGGACCGTCGCGATCCAATGAAAGAGGTTGGATTCAATGGGTCTGCGGGTCAGGCGGGGGCTGCGGAGGGGCAACTCCTGGCCAAATCTTCCTCGCCGAGTTCGCATTTTCGAAAAGTCGAAGAGTACGAACTCTTGACCCTGTGTCGCGCGGATTTGTCGGAGGACTACCGTCGCGTCATCGAATTTAGAATCCAGGAGAATCTGGAGTTTCAAGAGGTTGGCCTGCGGATGAACCGTTCGGCCGAGGCGGCGGCGAAATTGTTTGGCAGGGGAGTGATCGCACTGAAAGATGCGTTGAAGAAACGGTTGTCGGCGTCGGTTTCTGGCAAGTCACGCAACTAGAAGCCAAGATCGCGACACATTCGTTGCAAAAAACGGAAGAAAGCGCGTCCGGTGGAAGCCGGGAATCCGTTTAGTTGGGTGAGGCTGCCTGGGTTTGCACAAATCGACTTCAGAGAACGAATGGGACATGAGCCAGTCACACGACGATGACATAAACGGAGGGGCCGAAGATCGTCTGGTCTCATTAGTCAACTGGTACGACAGTCGTCTTCGGGCGGGGGACGATCCGGAAGCGGGGAGTACGATCGAAGCAACGGCTGCGGTGACACAGGAGACGTTGTGTGAACCGGAGGAATTGCGCGACATAGTCGATTGTATACGCCTCTTGCGCGATAACTGGGGGACTTTGGGGGAGCGTGCGGAGTCTGCCGAAAAGGGTGGAGCTGTGGAGGGTGAGGTCTGGCTGGATCGGTTTGTCATTGGCCCGGAGATTGGTCGGGGGTCGTTTGGGCTGGTTCGTCTGGCGCACGACCGGGTTTGTGAGCGCGATGTGGCATTGAAATTTCCCCGGCTTCGCCATCGGCTGGCCGGTGACCGTCGCGGGGAGTTGCTGGCAGAGGCGAAAACTGCGGCGCTGTTCAGTCATCCTGGAATTCTGCCGCTGTATGATCTGGGCTTCTCGGCGGATGGCTCTCCCTACTTCGTCATGCCGTATTGCAACGGGGGTTCGCTGCACGAATGGCTTGAGGCGAATCCCCAGGGATTACGCCCGGAGTTGTGTGCCCGAATGGTATTGGATCTGGCGAAGGCAATGCAGTACTCCCACGATCGGGGGATTGTGCATCGTGACTTAAAACCGGGCAACATCCTGCTGCAATCGATCGGGCGGAGCGAGGCGAGCGGGCCGGCGGCGGCGACACCTCCCGAGCGACTGCTCGATGAGTGGCGGCTGGTGGTCGCGGATTTTGGGCTGGCGTTCTGCCAGGACGCATTGGGGAATCGTGGGGAGGTGCCCCACGCGCGTGCCGGAACGCTTGGCTACATGGCACCAGAGCAGCGTACAGGAAACCTGCACGCGGTGGGGCCGCCTGCAGATGTCTACGCGCTGGGAATGATTTTGCGGGAATTGCTCTTGGGAAGGGAGACGGGGAGTTCCGCGACGGGGGATTCTGCAAAGTCGACCAAGTCGAATTTGCGAAACGGGGGCGGAATAAAGTCGGTGCGAGAGGATCTGCGGCGGATTGTCGATTGCTGCACCGCGGTCTCTCCCCAGGAGCGCTACGCGTCGGGTGCGGAGTTGTCCGCCGATCTGGAGCGTTACCTGTCGGGGGACCCGGTCCGTGGAAAAGACGGTCCGCGGCTGTCCGACCGGATGCGGAAGTGGGTCGGCAGCCATCGCGCCCTGTTGATTGCGGCGTGTGGCATGGCGCTGGTGATGGGTGGGATCGCCTTCTGGGCGGCCCCCAGCCGGCTGGAACGTGAGTGGCGGACCCAGGTCGGGGGCGAAGTTGTCGATCGGGAGTTTCCGGGACAGTCCGCTTTTCCGGGCGGCGAAGTGTATTTGAGCGAAAAGCACAAAGCGCTCGCAGTCCACGCAAAGCGAACCCAGTTGGCGGAGTTGGGAACACTCGATCCGGTCGAAGACCTGGAATTCTCAATCGATATGATTCCAAATGAGCCTCTTGAATCCGGAATTTATTTCGGGTACGAGGAGGGAATTGTCGACGGACAAATGGGGACAAAAATCCAGACGTTGGACCTCGGGCGGGAGTCTTGGGATGGCCGCGAGCATTTTGTGATTCGCCGGTGTCTCTCATTCATCCAGCGTGAGAATGCGACCATTCAGTACATTACGGCTGGTAGAATCGCAAAATGGGCGCTGCCAGTCCCACCAGCCGGTGATGCTCCCCTCAAGGGGCCCTTGCGGTTCAAGATCGTGATCCGGTCCGGCTGTCTGGTTGAGGCGTGGGTCAACGACCACCAGCTCGAAGGATTTGCCACTTTCGACCAATCCGAATTCTGTAAAAAGCACCATTTCCCAGTTCATGGTCCGTTTGGCGTCTTTGTTCGCGAAGGGGGAACTGTGTTTTTTCAGAAACCGCGCATCGTGAAGTCAACTTCCGATAACGATTGAGACGTGTTCGCGACAGCGACCTGCCAAGTTTTCGTTTTCTTTTTTCATGGGGAGGAGTTCCAATGGCGATTACCATCACGCGTCCGACAGGAAACCAGCAGATCCAGGTCATGGGAAACATGATTGCCGACGTGGAGGGGACTGTGGGCAATGACATTTCCGTCGGACAAACGCTACGAGCCTATTGTTATCGCATCACCAGTGCGGGTGGCGGATTCGTCGTGATCCCTGGAACACCGCCGGCGGACGCCGCGATGACTCTGGTCAAAAACGACAGGTCTTTTGTGTTCGACAGCGTCGGGGGCGCGGAAGGACCGACCAACAATCAGCCGAACGCCAACAATCAAGTCGCCGTCTGGGCGATGACTTCTTTTTCACCCCCGACCTACACAACACCGGTAACGCAGCCGTTTCAGGGAGTCTCATGACGGGGGGATCGAATCCCAGAGTTTCGGCGATTGACGCGAGCGGAATGAGAATACTCTGGGAGTTTCTAATTCCGCTTGAGTCAGCACGGAAACGGTAGGCGGCATTTTTCCGGGCGCGTTGCCATTTCGCAAGGGTAAAGTGCGCGGAAGCAGGGGCTGCGCGGCTTCGTCGTTCCCGTCGCCAACGCGCAGGAAGCCGCCGTTGTCGAGGGGGGCGAAACAATCGCTGTCGGGTCGCTCGCGAATGCTCAATCGCTCAACCGTCTTGATCCTGCCAGGATCTCAATTGACGGATGAGTTCACCCAGAACTTGCCATAGAGGTACTACCTCGTGCCCTTCGGATTCCGAAACCAGACGTCGTATCAACCCCCGCGCAATCGATTGCTTGGTGGAATCTCAATCACGTCTTCGGGTCTGAATTCTCTTGGCAAGTCAACGTAGCCGCGTTGCAATATGGGGGCGTGAGATTTATGCGACACGCTGGAGTGGATCAGTTTCTGGGTTGCCTCGGCCGACCGGAAAACGTAACATACGTACAGACGTCGGGGGAACTGGTTTTCCCTGGCGGTGAGCATCCCTCGGCAGGTGAAGTTCCTCCATGTTGGCCAAGCTTTCGTCCTATTCCCTGTTCGGCATCCAGGCACTTCCCGTCGAAGTGGAGGTCGATATCTCTCCCGCCGCGCTCCCCAAAACCATTCTGGTCGGCCTGGCCGAAACAGCGGTCAAAGAGAGTATTCACCGGACCGAACGGGCCCTGGTGAATACGGGGTACAACCGCCCGATCGAGCGGGTGGTAATCAACCTCTCACCGGCGGAATTTCCCAAAGAGGCGGCGGCTGTCGATTTGCCGATCGCGCTGGGGATGCTGACCGCCAGCGGGCAGTTGCAGTCGGAACGCTTCGCCACGCACGCCGCCGTCGGTGAATTGGCATTGGACGGGACAATTCGCCCGGTGAAGGGGGCGCTGGCAATGTCGATCGCCGCCCGTGAACAGGGGCTGCGCGGCATCGTCGTCCCCGTCGCAAACGCGCAGGAAGCCGCCGTTGTCGAGGGGGTCGAAACCATCGCCGTCGGGTCGCTCGCCGAGGCGGTCGGCTGGTACAGCGGTCAACTCAACATTGAGCCGACGCCGTTCAGTTGGAACGACGTGCAGTCTCAGTTCGCCGGCTACGATATCGATTATTCGGACGTCAAAGGGCAGGAGATGGCCAAACGGGCCGTCACCGTGGCGGCAGCGGGGGGACACCATCTCTTGATGCTCGGATCGCCGGGGACGGGAAAGACGCTCGTCGCACAGCGGTTGGGGACGATTCTCCCCGATCTCAGTCCGCTCGAAAGTTTGCAGACGACGCAGGTGTATTCCGCGATTGGGGCGCTCTCGCTCCTGCTGCAACGGCCGTTTCGCGCGCCGCACCATACCGTCAGTGAAGCGGGACTTGTTGGCGGGGGCAGCACCCCCAAACCGGGTGAAATCTCGCTGGCCCACAACGGAGTTTTGTTCCTTGATGAACTTCCCGAATTCAACCGCCGCACTCTCGAAGTCCTGCGGCAGCCGCTCGAATCGGGCAACGTCACGATCTCCCGCGCCATCGGCAGTGTGACGTTCCCCGCGAACCTCATGCTGGTGGCGGCCCTTAACCCTTGCCCGTGCGGTTACCGGGGGGATCCCCGGCGGAATTGCAATTGCCTGCCAATGCAGATCGAAAAATATATCGGCAAGATCAGTGGCCCGCTGCTCGATCGCATCGACATTCATCTGGAAGTGACTGCCGTCCCGTTCCGCGAGCTGTCGGATGCACAAGTCGGCACCACGAGCGCCCAGATGCGGGCGCAGGTGATCGCCGCCCGTGCGATCCAGACCGAGCGATTCGCCGACGACCGCAACACACTCAACGGGCGGATGACTCCCCGTCAGATCCGCAAGCATTGTAAACTCGACCGTGGTGCCGAAGCGTTGTTGAAGACGGCGATGGAAGAGATGGGACTGTCGGCCCGCGCGCACGACAAGATTTTGCGTGTCTCCCGCACTGTCGCCGACCTCGACCAGAGTCCCAACATCCAGTCGCAGCATCTCAGCGAAGCGATCAACTACCGAACCCTCGACCGAAACTACTGGGCCAAATGAGCAAGAAACCTGCCGCGACCTCCCCTGCAACCTCCGCGTCCCCGATCCACGCGACGGTCGATTTCGATCGTCCGGGAAAACAGCACGGGCACTTGATGGTGCCGTACTCGTACAATCTGGGCGGTTGGGCGAATCTGCTGGTGCCGATCACGGTGATCAAGAATGGCGACGGCCCCACGGCGCTCGCCAGCGGCGGCAACCACGGCGACGAGTACCCGGGACAGATCGCCATCATGAAACTGTGCCGAAATCTCGAACCGAGTCATGTCCGGGGCCGGCTGATTCTGATTCCGTCGCTCAACTTTCCAGCCGCGAAAGCGTCGACTCGGTTGTCGCCCCTCGATGGGATGAATCTGAACCGGGCGTTTCCCGGAAAAGCCGACGGGAGCGCGACTTCGATCATCGCGCACTATCTGACCACGGTTCTGTTCCCGATGGCCGATATTGTGATCGATATCCATACGGGAGGACGGAGCATGGACTTCGTCCCGTGCGCGACCATGCACCTGGTTCCCGACCTGAAACAGCGGGCCGCGATGACCGCCGGTGTCGAGGCGTGGAACACCGACATCTCGTTCGTCTACGCCGACGTTGCCGGCTCGGGACTGCTGCCGGTCGAGGCGGAAAACCAGGGAAAAATCGTCGTGACGACCGAAATGGGGGGAGGTGAACCGGTCCCTTCGGGCGTCCACACGATCACGCAGGTGGGACTCTCGAACGTGTTGCGGCATTTCGGTGTGCTGACGGGAGAACCGGTGACGCGCCAGGGACTGGGGCTGCCGCCGACGCGCTGGGTGCAGGCTCTCAGTCGGGACGATTACCGGTTCGCTCCGGAGTCGGGAGTGTTCGAAGCGCTGGTCCCGCTGGGGGCGGACGTGGCGACCGGTCAGACCGTGGCGCAGATCCACTTTCTCGAACGCCCCGATCGGGAACCGGTCCCGATTATCGCCCCGACGGCGGGGGTGCTGTTGGCGACGCGTGGTCCCGCCCTCGTCGCGCAGGGAGACTGCGTGGGTGGACTTGTCGGTCCGGCGCTGCGCCCGGTATTCTGCGAGATCGACCTTTTACTGCGCGGATACTTCGCGCGCCCCCACCGACGGAGACGACCATGCGACTGACTCAAGGACTGCGTTTCGGAATCCCCCTGTGCGCAATGGCGGTGATCGCGATTGGATTTGTGGCGTCACGCACCGTTGCCGAAGAGAAAGCGAAAGTCACACTGACCATCGCCGGGTGGGACGAAATTGTCGAGCGGATCGCGGCCCACAAGGGGAAGATTGTCGTTGTCGACGCCTGGTCAACCTCGTGTCCGCCCTGCATGAAGGAGTTCCCCAATCTGGTCAAAATGCACCAGAAATATGGGGGCAAAGAGGTGGTCTGCATGTCGCTGTCGTGTGACTACGCGGGGATCAAGAGCAAGCCCCCCGAATTCTATCGCGAGCGGGTCATGAAGTTTCTCGACAAGCACCAGTCGACGTTGGAAAACCTGCTGGCCAGTGACGAGGCGGAGCAGATGTTTGAGAAACTGAAGATCGCTTCCATTCCCGCGGTGTTTGTTTATGGCCGCGATGGAAAACTGGTGAAGTGCTTCAGCAATGATGACGCCCCGACCGAGGAGGAAGGGTTTACCTATGCCGATGTGAATCAACTGGTGGAAGAGTTACTGAAGAAAAAGTAACAGAGTTCGATTTCGTCCGCCGCAGGGAGGCGTCAGCGTGCCGTTCGATCATTCGGTCTACTTCTACACGTACAGCACGATCGCGCAAACGCTCGCGGGAGCGTTCGGCTTTCTGGTCGCTGCGGTTGTCTTTCGGATTCAGGCGATCAGCGCCCGTGTCGCGGAACTCGCCGAACAAGTGATTCAGCACAGCCCGGCTGATCCCCAGCGTCTGAGGCAGATTCGCGTGGACGGAAACTGGGCCGAGTTGATTTCGCTGCACGCGGGAAACAACCAGTTCAACGCGCGGCTTTCAAAAGAGCAGAACGAACTGATGGACCTGCAATTTCAACAGATTCGCCACGGGGTACTTCTCCTGGAACGAATTCGCGAGGCATTGTTCGCGTCGCTCTACTCGACCGGGCCGGTGATCCTCTTTTCGATCGCCGCCATGCCCATCACCAGTTTCTGGCTCGACCCCCGATCCCCGGTCGCGGTCCTGTGCCTGACCCTGGCAATCCTCTCGGCGGCGTTTTGTCTCTGGAGCTATTTTCGACTGATGATCAACGTTTTCGCCAACTGATCTGCGAGTCCATACCGGGCGAATTGGGATTATAGCGAACACGGCATGAATTGCGATATTTCTCGTTCGAGACCCCTGTCCCCTTGCGGGGCAGGTGAATGAGATCGGAGGCTAATTCGGGGGCCCTTACGTGGCGCAGACCCCTGGCCGGCTCGCCCG
>JAPLOC010001295.1 GCA_026692825.1 Planctomycetota bacterium
TACTGTTTTCATCGGGTTCAATTCTCCCCGTCGGATCGTTTGGGTTTGGAAAGGTCGCGAAGGAGGTCTGCAAGCCGGACCAGTTCCTTGTCGACCTTGCCAATTTCGACTGCCAAAGCGGCCGGATTATCGCGTTTCCCGGTGGATTTGGCCGCCGTCGGCGATTTCGCCGCTGAAGGCAGTTTCGCAGGCGGGGGCGATTTCTCGATCGCGGGCGTTTTCGCCGGCCGGTCCTTCGCGGGCCGGGCGGGTTTGTCTTCTTTCTTTGCCATGAAGCCGTTGCAGCCAGTTTTGGGCAGAGGCGAAAATGTGGAGGGACCAGGACGGTAGGAAAATTCTTGTACTGGCGGACTGAGCAGGTGTCAAGCAGTAGAACGGGTGATCCGACAAAGAACTGAATTCTGGTTTGGCAAAAGTGCGGAATTACGCGGCAAGGGCGCAATGCCGGGCTGTCGGCGATGCCGCCATTATCACCCGTCCACCCCATCCGTCAGACTTTTTGGCGGAGGTACCGGAGTGTGGGCGAGGATCTGCATGGTTCCATCGTCGGCGATATTGCCGCAATGCCGGCAGTAGTACCGGGGCGGACTGGGGATTTCGAGTCGCATCTTTTCCCCGCATGCGGGACAGCGTGCGGTCAGCACCCAACGGAAGAGTACCCAGGGAAGGGCAAACCAAAACAGGATGACGACAACCCCCCCGACGATCAGTGAGAGGATTGTTACCTGGGGAGGGAAACCGGTCAGTCCGAAGGGGAGCCTGGCCCGACTCGCAAAAAATGGGTCGCTCAGCATAACCAGGAGCAGGAGGCTCACGAGATTCAGCCCCCCTAGAACTGCCATCAGGCCACGGACTCTCCGGGCGAGCGAGGAATGGTATTTTGGGCTCATCGAACTCTCCTGAGCGAGCGTCGCAGTCGTATCCCACCGATGTGGTACGCAGGAACCGGAGTGCGGATTTTAATCCACGCCCCATCCCCAAAAATAGGCATATCTTTTTCGGCCAGTTTTTTTAAGGAGACGGAACGGTTCGGCAACTCAAAATGCTAAAGTACAACGTTCTCCTGAGGAATCGCCATTCGCTTCCCGTGCGGAGCGTCTTCACGACAATCACCGAGCTTGCCGTCTTCGAACGCCTCGCCGTCCGCCTGCTCGACGTCGACTCGTGGACGGACCTGCTCACAGGGGTGGATTGACTGGCGTGTCTGAGAGCGCAGCCTGAACGAACGGCCTGGCTCGGCTTACAGTTCGGACGGACGATCCAACCAGTGACGATTGGTTTTTACAACCGTGGGCGCGGCTTGCCCTGTGGGACTCCAACATCTGCCGAGGATGTTCAGTTCAACTTCGCCGGCGATTCCGGAATTGTGGCGGTCTTCGTCACAGCGGCCAGAACTTCATCCACCGACAATCGCGTTTTGTAGACGACAATATTGGCCGGCAGATCGGCCAGTGAATGAAGTACGCTGTTCGCCACCGCCAACACGATCGGGACGTCGGCGAACGTGCGCAGAACTTCCCGCTTGCTCGCCAGATACTCCGGCGTCCAAAACCCGATGATCTCCAGAAACGCCTTCCGTCCGTCAGGGTGTTTTAACGTGAAATCGGGAACGAACACTTTCTGCCCCGAGTGCAGCACTTCCCCCTCCCGAATCAACATCCAGCCGTCACGCGGTTTCGAGTCCCACCGGTCGGCGAACTGTTCCTCAATCTCCGAATCGAAGTCCGACGGGGGCGGGACATGACTTCGCAACCCATCCGTGTCCGCCAAGTCCAATGCCAGATTCCAGCCTGCGCGGGGGGTCGACATCACCGCATGCAGTTTCCAATTGCGGCAGGCGAGCAGGCCCGGAAGGAACCGGGCGAACGCGGTGCCGTAGCGGCGGGTTTCGCGCAAAATTGACGCCGGACCGTCGAAACGAAACTGGTGCGTACCGTCCGGCAACAACAAGATCGAGTGCATGAGCCGGGCGAGTTTCGCATAGCGTAAAATCGTTTTGAAATCCTCCCGCGCCCAAACCGTCAGTTGAATGGCATCGAACAACGCGACCTGCACCTGGGCGACATTGTACCGCGACAGAAACGCCGACGCGGAGGGGTAACCGGAGAAAACCAGCATCCGCTGGAATTCGATGACGTCCGAAAACAGGCTCGCCTCGATGGCACTCCAGGGCGTGTCGAGTTCTTCCCCGATTTCGCGTTTGACGGTCCGTTCCCCCCCGGGAGTCTGGTCACTGCGCGTGCGGCGTAACGGATGTCGGGGGGCGGCGAGACGAAAGACCCGCTGCCTCAACTCGGCGGCTTTTCCCGAGGAGTCGAGGTCGTACTGGGCGGCGTCGTCCAGCAGTTTGCAAAACGCCTTCACCCGGCGGAGCGGGCAATCGTCTTCGTGTTCGAACAGCACGTCGACCTGCCGATGGAGATCGCGTCGCAGTCGGCCCGTTCCCTCCCGGTAAATGCGCAGCATCTGCTCGGCGAGGGGGATGTAATGGGCGTGCGCCGCGCGCGTCAACCGGTCCGGGATGACGACACCACGGCGGTAGTCAAATTCGGCGAGTGCGTGTTCCCGAGTAAGCATCGTGACTGCGCCTTTGGCGCGAGCGGTCCTCGTCTCCGGTTTCGACGCAAACGACTTCGTACAGAACGGCACGCGCGTTCCCCGAGCGGCGGAGAATTCGTCCCAGTCGCTGGCGGGCCTGGCGGGTCGACGCCTGACCGCCAATCACGATCGCCGTCTTCACTTCGGGGAGATCGACCCCTTCATCAAGAACCTGGTTGGCGACCAGCACAGGGTACACGCCCGATTCCAGTCCGCGAAGGTAATCGAGGCGTTCTTCTTTTCGGGTATGACTGAGCAGGCAGGGAACGAGAAACCGGACAGAGACATCGCGGGCCATCGCATTGGAACCGACAAAGACCAGCACCGGTTCACCGGCGTGCAGTCGGAAAAGATCTTCGAGGATGCGGAGTTTCTCTTCCGCGCGGTCCTCAATCGCGACTTTGGCGCGAAACGCCCGGTTCATTCGGCGGGCCTCCGGAGAGTGCATCATCTCGCGACAGAGTTTCTCCCAGGTGAATGATTTGTCGTCCTGGGTACGTTTGACGAAATAGTCACGCAGTTCACGCGACAGAAGGTCGTAACGCGTCTGCTCCTCTTCGGAGAGATGGACGGGAACGCGAACGACATCATATTCGGCGAGTGACGCGCCGCGAACTTCCGAGAGAGGCAATTCGTAGAGAGTGGGACCAATCAGCCAGTTGAGATCGGCGTGCCGGCCATCGCCCCGTTCGGGAGTCGCGGTCAGCCCGAGTCGAAAGGGGGCGGCCGATTGTGCCGCCGCGTCACGTCGCATGGCACCGGGCAAATGGTGACACTCATCAAACACAATCAACCCAAACCGGTTGCCGAACTTTTCCATGTGGATGCAGGCGCTGTCGTAGGTCGTTACGGAAACGGGCTGCACGCGAAACGTGCTGTCCCCGACGATTCCCGCGTCGTAACCCAGACTGTCGAGAATGCGTCGATGCCACTGGTACATCAAGTCGCGCACCGGCGCGACAACCAGGGTCGAGACCGCAGTCTGACGCATGATTTCCAGGGCGACTTCGGTCTTTCCTGTTCCGGTCGGCATGATCACGCAACCCCGGCGGGCGGCGAGCCAGGCAGAGACCGCTTTGAGCTGTTCGGGGCGCAGTTGGCGAACATTGACTTGCGGCCAGTGGACCGGTTGCCACGCGGGAACCTGATCATCGAGCGGCAGATGCCCCGCCGTGATGGCCTGAGCCAGATCGGGATAGTGGCGGGCATCGCAACGCCACGCCGACACTCGGGGATCCCACTGCCAGGGAATACCCCCGGTCGCCTCGTTGGGATTCGTCTTACCCGCCCCCTTCAACAGCAAGGTTCCCGCATCGAAGCGGAGGGGAACGTGACGGTGACCCGAGACGGACATTGTCGAGAGGCGACGGACCAGGAGGTGCCGCGAATTCGCGGTGAACCGGGGGACTGTTGAGAATGGCGGGCGTTATGATCGCAGGATGGGGCGCTGCGGGTCAACAAAAAAAGAACCCGCGTTCAAAAATTGAACGCGGGTTAAGGCAGAATCAAAATGAGTTCGTCCCGGGGAAGATCCTGGAACGACGCACAGTTTCAACAAGCAAACCCCAAGGGGAATGCAGCGAGCCAGATCAGGTCGATCCGCAGATCCAATCCTATCGAAAGCTGGCTGCGATCCCGCCACCTCCCTTGCCGTCGTTCGACCGGACACAACTTGGCCCGGTCGACTGATGGCTTACATGCGGGAGGGGGCGATGGGATTAAAGGTCGTCTTCATCCGACTCGTCGAGCGGGATGAGGGGGGCTGAGGGAATCGCGAGACCGTGATTTCCCATCAACTGCAGTTCATTCGGGCCGTGATCGTAGCAGTCAGCATCATGCCACAACGGCATTCCCGCCGCGTAGCGGGCCGACAGCATCAGAACTTTCTCTTCCGATCCAGGCCGTGCGGTTGTCGGCGCCGACGGATTGATTCCCATGGCAGCGAACTCCTCGAGGTCGAACGTGGCGCCGTCGTCGTAGTCGTAGTCGAGGTCGTCCATGTTCTTGTGGTCGATGTCGTCTCCAACCTCTTTCGGCATAAAACTCTTCTCCATCACAAAACTGATCGCGACTTGAAATCGGGTAGGAACTCAAGGGTGAGCCCAAGATTCTCGATGGACTCGAGAGGCTCCGCGGGGGGGTGGGGTGGGCCGTGGAAATCAACGTGATTTCCATGTCAAGTTCACATTCTTCGCACTTTTTGGCGAAAGTCAAACAAAAAAATCCCAATCTGAGGATTTTCTCGGTTTTGGATGACCCGGAACCGGGTTCACTTTCCCTCTCCACCCCAGACGGACACTCGCGAACTCAAGACTCCTGGGTCTTCGCCGATCCACACAGATCGGACCTCCCGACCAACTCTAGCGGCCCGGTCGCGAGACGCGGTACCGCTTCAGCTTGCGATCCAACGTCGACCGTTCGATACCCAGAATCTGAGCCGCTTGCGATTTGTTCCAATTGGTCCGGTCAAGCACCCCCAAAATGTGCTGTTGCTCCAGCGACTCCAGCGAAATATCTCCAAACGTCCCCGGCTCCGCCGCCGCGACGGCCGCCGCCGCCAGCCGCGACGTCTCCCCGCCCCCCAGCCCCGACAGATACACGTCGTGGACCTCCACCAGATCCCCCAGACACAAAACCATCGCCCGCTCGACGGTGTTCTGAAGTTCACGCACATTTCCCGGCCAATCGTACGCGGTCAGCTTTTCCATCGCCGCCGGCGAAAACCCCCGAACCTGCCGGCCTGTCTTCGCAGCAAATCTCCGCAGGAAATGGTCGGCCAACAGCGGGATGTCGGTGGGGTGTTCCCGCAACGGCTCGGCGTACAGTTCCACGACCTGCAGCCGGAAATACAAATCCTTCCGAAACTGCCCCTCCTCTACCGCGCTCTCCAGATCCCGATTCGTCGCCGCCACCACCCGAACATCGACATGAACCGGCGTCGAACCCCCCACTCTCTCAAACGGATGCCCTTCCAGAACTCTCAAAAACTTTGCCTGGATTGTGCCCCCCATCTCCCCCACTTCATCCAGAAACAGTGTCCCCTTGTGCGCTTGCTCGAACTTGCCGATCTTGCGCGTTGTCGCTCCGGTAAACGCTCCTTTTTCGTGGCCGAAGAGTTCACTCTCCAGCAGACTCTCGGTAAGTGCCGCGCAGTTCATGCAGACGAACGGCCCGTTGCGACGCCGGCTCGACATATGGATCGCCCGCGCGACCAGCTCCTTTCCCACCCCGCTTTCCCCCCGGATCAACGCCGTCGCGTCAGTCGGGGCGATCCGCCCGATTTTCATCTTCAGCGTCTGCATGCTGGGGCTGCTCCCCACCAGATCGCTTTCAATGCCCAATTGTTCCCGCAGCTTCGCGTTGTCGTTCCGCAACTGGGCCAGCCCTTCGGCCAACTTCTCCTGCTTCAGCAATTGGTCGAGCGCCCCCGCACACTGGTCGGCGACCGCCAAAGTGTAGTGCAGATCATCTTCTTCCAGCGGTTTCGCCGGATTCGTGGAGTAGAGGTGAATCAGGCCGTAGATCTTTCGCTCGTGGCGAATCGGGGCACAGATCACACTCTTCGCCGAGATCTCTCCCAGGCTGTCCTGATCACGCAACACGCTGTCACTCTCGGCGTCCTCGGCCAGAACCGCTTCGTGATTCCGCAGCACCTTCGACGAGAGATAGACGGAAACGGGTTGATATTCCTGGTGTGTTGGCGACCGGAAGGAGACAACTGTCAAGTCCGCAGGATCGGCCGCCGACGCCATCGGAACAGGCAACAGCAGGAGCGCCGAAATATCCGCCGATGTCCCAGCGGCCAGCCCATTCAACACCGCGTCGGCAAGCTGTTTGGAATTTGTCGCCTTGCCCATTTCGAGCGCCAGCCGATACAAGGCGGCCAACTCCCGCCCGGGGCGGTACGGTTCCACCTGC
The DNA here is from genome assembly GCA_026692825.1 of Planctomycetota bacterium. GTDB lineage: Bacteria > Planctomycetota > Planctomycetia > Planctomycetales > Planctomycetaceae > UBA10511. Next base: position 6,517 of record JAPLOC010001295.1, read on the forward strand.
TTGGTCCGGTCGCCCGAAATGTACGCGTTGCGGGTGATGGCGCCCTGAATGGTTGGTTCCGGCACGAACAAGGAAGGAATCGTCGCGACTGAAGCCGTTGCGAGTTCCTGATCTGCGAGATCCGAATCACCACTCGAATAGACGGTCGACAAATCGAACGTGAAAACCAACTCGCAGGGACCAATCTTGATGACCTGGCCTGGGCCGAGCGAGGCCTCGCCTTCCAGTGGCTCTCCGTCAAGCGTCGTTCCGTTGCGACTTTGGAGATCGCGAACGAACCACGCGCCGTTCCGTTCCGTCACCTCGCAGTGATGCCGACTGCAGATTTCGTCGTGTACGATGATCGTATTGGAGGGCGCGCGACCGATCGTCATCGCCTTGCCGGAAATGAGGCGATGAACTTCCTGAAAATGCGTTCCCTCTCGAACGACCAGATAGGCGCTCATTCGATTTAGAAAGCTTCCTGTTCAGGTTTCCAAGGGGACTGCGAATGGGAACGGAGGGGGATTATAGCCCGCGCGGGGAGGGGGGCGAAAGTCGCGCCACGAAAAACCGGTGCCGAAATCAGCACCAATGCAGTTGCCCGCGACATTTTCCGGAGGTATTTTGACATGGGGATCATTCGCCATACGAACGATCCCGTCGACGCCACTGAGATTCCAACCCAAGTATTCACGGAGAGGCAACGGCGATGGGGCGACTGGTTCCGTACGGTTGTTTGGTTGTGGGATTGGCGTGGGGACTGGCAAGCGTTCAAGCTCAAGAAAGTCTGACCGCCGACATCGTGAGCCGAACCAAGTCGGCCGTGGTGTATGTGAAATCGGGCAAAGGGGCTACACAGCAGACGGGATCGGGCTTTGTCATTCGGATTTCCGATGACACCGCCCTGGTCGCCACCAATCAGCATGTGGTGGTTCAGCGCGGGACGCGGGCGAGATCCAACCTCACTCCTCGTCCGGGAGCCTCGGGCTTTCCTACCACGCCCGGGCGCGACAACCGGCACGGTCCAGGTCGTCTTCCAGAGTGGGAATCCGACGGAAAAATCACTGCCGGCGGAAATTGTCGCGATGTCCGAGGATCCCGATCTGGCAATCTTGAAAGTCGGTGGAATTCCCGACGACGTCGCACCACTCGACGTCGAGAAGAATGTGGAACTGGTGGAAACGACTTCCGTCTTCGTGGTCGGATTTCCGTTTGGTGAATCGCTGGCGATTGGTTCTGGCAACCCGGCCGTCACCATTGGGAAAGGGACGATCTCTTCGCTCCGTCGCAATGAGACGGGACGGATCGTGCGGGTACAAATCGACGGTTCACTGAATCCCGGAAACAGTGGCGGTCCCATCATCAACGCGAAGGGGGAATTGCTGGGGATCGCTGTGGAAGCGATTCGGGGGAGCAATATCGGGTTGGCGATTCCCACGGCCGAGCTCAAGTCGGTGCTGAGCGGAAACGTGGGGAAGCCGACCGTGATGGTGTACCAGGAGAATGCCGACACTCCTCCCCGCGTCCAGGTCGAACTTCCCGTCATGGATCCCCTGGGGAAACTGCGGGAAGTGTCGATTCAATACGTTGAGGGACTGGTTTCGACCGAGATTGGTGGTCCCGTGAAATCGATTGTCAGCGATGGGGTTGGAGGAGTCACCAAGGTGCAGGTGGAAGGTGTCGTGGGTCGAGCCGATCTACCGATTGAACTCCCCAAGTCCACCGAAACCCGGCAAGTGACGGTTCAGCCCAAACTGGTCGATCCCGACGGCAATGTCGTGCTGTTACCTCCCACGGTGTTGGCCATCTCAGGAGCCAACGCGGTCCGGCCGACCCGACCGTCGGCGACCGGTACCACCCGCAATTCTCGGACCCGCTCCCGGTCTCCTGCAACCAAACCCTCCGCAGAAGGATTTCCCACCGCACCGGCGACGGACGAACCGGCGAGTCCCCCGGCTGTGAAAACTCCCGCGGAAAAACCGACGAAAGGCGGGTTTCCCGCTTTTCCGCCGCCATCGAAACCGAGTCAACCGGGGCCGAAGTGAAGATCCGTTACGAAAAAGCCGTGGTTGTGTTGGGTTCAACGGGACGAATTCGGCAAAGTAGCCCGCACTCTCTGAGTGCGCGGCCCGCTGTGCGTTCGCCGTTCATGAGACGCACTTTGGGCCACCCAAGATATTGCCAATGGCTTCGAATTCGCGTCGGCTAGTCCTCTTGACGTTTCCGTGGTCGCGTTCCGCGCCGCTTGGTTGGCAGAGCCAATCCCCGGCACGTGGACCGTTATCTCAAATCGGCCGCCGCCTCCACGGATTTTCGAATCGCGTCCCGCGGATTGCCGATATCCAACGCGTCGAGGATGGTCGCAACCTTGAGTCCGTGAATGCGTCGCTGTCGGTGGCGCGTCAGGAGATCCGTCGAGTCCTCCGCCAGCTTTGCGCGACCGGTTGGTTTACGGTCGGACGTTGCCGGGTTCGCACGGTGCAAATTCGCCCGGTACTCCCGGATCGCGGCCTTGCACGCCTCAAACCGGGAGTGCAGGTACGCGCGTTCCGCCTCGGTCAGTAGCGAGTCCCGCAGATTATCGGCGCTCGCATCCAACGACAATTCGTTCGGCCAGTCATCCACCGGCTTCTCGTTCGGTTTGTCGATCTGTTTTTCGCGGGGAGGGGTCTTTAGGTATTTGGCCAGTTTCCCCGCGCATCCGCCAAATCCTCCCAGAATCAACACCGGTTTCTTCTTTTGCAGGGTCAAATAGACTTCCTCAAGAATGCCCGGCAGCCAGCCTTTCGACTTTCGAATCCGACCTCCCCAGACGATTCTCAGATCACACGCTACGGTCGACTGGACCCGCATTTCGGTCAGCGCGTCGGCATTCCGCCGCCGCGCCGCCGGATCATGTTCCAGATCCGTCGAGAACCGCAGCAGTTCCGCCTCCGAGGTATCCTTCGGACGGACCATTCGAAACTCACAGACACCCACCAGCCTGGCCTGACGCTGGGGATCGATTTTCAAACTCTGGGGCCATGCCGAATAGTTGAGCAAAGGCCAGGTGGAAGGGTTGTTGACTTCCACGGTCTCCCCCCGCGGGTCCTGCTTGGACGGAACCGGCCGATTCGACTGCCAATTCAACGCGGCGTTGATCAGGTGTTCGGTCAAGGGAGCTTCCTCTTCGACAAGATTCCCGCCAAACGCCAGACGAAATTCCTGTTGCAGCAACCGCATCGCCAGCCGCACCATCAGCTCTTCGATGTGTTCCAGTCCCAGTCCCTCTTCCGCCAGCTCAATCTTATCTCCCCCCGCCGACAGGCCGATCAGCAATGGACGTTGTTTCGGTGGCATGGTCTTCCTCCTGGCTAGAGATAGTCCTCAAAACTCTTGAGTTCGGTTTGTGGCGTGAACCCCTTGATCGCTGGCTCGAGATCATCGATTTCCGCAGGCGTCAGGCCGTACCCGGGATAGACAATCGTCTTCACTTTTTGGGCGTCCCCCTCCTTCTCGAGCAAATGTCGCAGCATTGCCAGTGTCCAGGAATCGGGAACCCAGGTGATGAAACACGTTTCCCCGTCGAGTCCATCCCGTCGGTCGAGATCTTTCGCCACGCATTGATGAACGTAGCTGAGCATCATCTCCAGTACGAGGCGGTCCACGACAAGTTCGGTGTGTTCGATCGGATTGGCGTCATTCCACCCGATCCGCGGGACCCCTTCCAACATGGGTATCGCCCGCACCCAGTTCAACTGTGGCTGATGGACCGCGACCATCGGCTGCAATCGCCAGACGCGGGAGTTCTTGGGGGCCTTAAGCCGCCGGGGTGTCCGCGCCAATCGTGCCTCCTGGCGGCACCAGGGACGGGTCGGATACGCGTCCGTCACCACCGACACCATCGACGCCGTCGTTTCGGTCGCCGACGCGCGCATCCGCTTTTCCCAGGCCTGGCCGAATGGCAGGTCGTTGGTGTCGTACCACGCCTGCAATTGCCCGAATCGGCGGACACCATCACGCAGAGATTCAGCGATCTTGGTCCCGTCCTTTTTCGCGTGACTCAGAAAAACATCCAGCGGCCGGAAGCTGTTTCCGGACGAATTGCGCAACAGCCGCGCGGTCATTTCTGTGGCGGCCCGCCTCAACGTCGCTTCTTGAACCGGTTTCGGCAGTCCCATCAGCCGAACCGGATTGAAACAACCGTAGAGTGGTCCGGTGCGGTAGAAACTGTCGTGCAAGGCGGCCGGCAGCAATTCCACGGACGCGTTCTGACCATCGCGACGCGTGCGTTCCTTTGCGACCCGCTCAGAGAGAGCGACAATCGCCGCCCGCCAAGTCGGATCGACAACCATCCGATGATCCACGAGAACGATGATCACCGTCAACTTGGCTTCGTCTTCCTCGATCTTGGGAAACTCGGCCCACCG
>JAPLOC010001296.1 GCA_026692825.1 Planctomycetota bacterium
AACGCATTCGATTCATAGGCGACAATTCCCGAAGGGGCTTCGCCAGTCCCCGCCGTCATGGGGCGCGTGCCGGGCAGCTCACCGTCCCACGCCGTGAAGGGATGCAGCCCTTTGCGTCCGTTACGAAAACGGTAGCCGAAATCGGAATCGGGGGTCACATGCATCAGCCGGCACGGGGGGCGACTGTCGGGATCGTTGTCGACCGTGAACAGCCTGCCGAGACCATCGAGGGCGCTGGCATGCGGATTCCAGTAACCGGTCGAAATCCGCTCGAGCCCGCTGCCATCCAACCGACAGCGGTAAACGTTGCCCCCTTCGCCTCCTCCCGAAAGGGTCGCGCCATCGCTGCCCACAATCTTGTACGGTTCGCCCAGATTTTCTCCAAACCCGACATTCAGCCAGTTGAGTCCATCAAGCGCAAAGCCCGCCAGTCCGTTGTGGGGATAGTCTCCCTTGGTTTCCAACTTCACGATCTCAACCCGGCGGTCGGCGTGACCGTCGCCATCATCGTCGTGCAGCAGCCAGACCGCCCGGCGGGTCGCCACGAGGACCGCAGTCTCGGTTCCCCCCGCAGACTGTTTCAGTCCCACCGCCCCGTTTTGCCAAGGGGGAATCACCAGCACACTCATCGCGTGCCGAAATCCGTCGGCGAACGGCTCCGACCGTTCCGCCTTACCATCGCCGTCGCGGTCTTCCAGCACCAGCAACCGATCGGTCGGATGACCGGTGTACTGTTGCGGCGGGAAGTGGGTGTTGCTTTCGAGCGCGAACACCCGACCCCGATGATCGACGTCGATCCCCGTGGGGGTCACGATCTGGGGATTCTCAGCGAACAGTTCGATTTTGATCCGCGGATCGAGTGACCGGGGCGAATCCTGCGCGACGACTGCATTGAAGGCGAGGCTGAGCGAACCGCACAACACCACCGTCAGTGCGATCCGACAACGGACGAATATAGAACCGAAAACCGGGCGCGCGACAGTGCAAAGCATGGCAGATCGTCAGCGAGGATGAGCGGAGGTTGGAACGCGCCGCTCAGTGTGACATACCACCGCTGGAAATGACAATCGTGATCCAGGCGAGCGGGGCGGCGTCAGCCCCGAAGCAACCCCGCAAACAGCCCCGGACTCACGTCCCTCCCTGGGCACTCGACGCGTCAATCACATTCAGCTCATTCTTCGCCGGCAGGAATTCGAACCGCTTCGCCTTCTGCACCGCCGGGTTGGTGACGCCAGGTTTGCTCTCGCGCGACAGCTCGGCGTCACGCCGGCCGTCACCCGCCAGCACATACATTCCCTTCGACTGATCGAAACTTACCGTGTGGGCGAGAGCCGAGTAGTAGCCGTCTTTCATCCGCCCTTCCAACTCGGCGTTCCCCTTACCCAGAATTGTCACATGCTCTTCCTGACCTTTGGAGGCCAGAACTTGCGTGACGGTCAATTCTTCGCACTTCAACCAGCCCGCTTCCAGCGGCATTTTGTCGACGTCGATCGTGTCGGTGGGACTGGCGACCGGTCCATAGACCACATTCACGCGGTCGTTGAACTGGCTGCGGCGTTTTTCGGCGTTCCCCTTCATCTTTCCTGCGAAACCGACCCGAGTGTAGGTCCATTCCGCCGTGCGACCGCGAGGAGCGTTCTTTGCAGGCGAACCTTTCTTGCCACCGATCGCCATCGGAGCGGCACGGGTCCAAAAGGTCAACACCCCAGGGCCATCCCCCAGCATGTCTCCGGTCTTCTGTTCGAACGCAAATTCGTGCCCCGTCGCCAGACGGACGCTTTGCAACTTGTTCTCTTTATACTCGGTGCTTTTCACCGTCACGCCGTCCCGACAGAGGACGCGTTCCAGCTCGGGTTCACGATCGGCGGAGTCACTGATGAACGACACGCGACGGGAGAGTCGGACCTGCATTTCCTCGCAACTCAACTCGGTTCCCTCAAGCTGGGTGCGAATGCCGGCATAGAACTTCGCGGTCTGGCCGTCGAATTCCATTTTCTCCCGCCAGAAAATGTCGACCAGTTGCGACTCCGCGAGTTTCTTTCCGTCGATTCCGTTTCGGACCGGCATTCGCAAAACCCCTTTGCCCTGAACGGCGGCAAGGTTCGCGCCGCGGTCGAAGCGGATGTCATCCCCTTCCAGTTGCAGCCCGCGATCATGCACGTGAGCCGGCTTTCCCTGCACCCGCAACACCTGGCGCTCTTCGGTGTAGTTCCACAACTGCAACTGATCCCCCTTCACATCGAGCGGAACAGTTCCCGCACCGTGACTTTGCGTCACATGCACATGCCCTTCGGTACGGATCCGCTCGACCTCGGCGTCGTCTCCATCCAGCAGCATCTGCACACGTATGACGTCAGCCGAGACCAGCATGGGAGCCCCGCCCCGGTTCTTTCCCAGTCGTTCGCCCCGTTTTTCCTGTTCGCCATTCGCGGGCGTGGTGCCGAGCGCGGGGTCACTCTTTGCGACCCGCGATCCACTGGCACTGTCAACCGTGGTTTTCTGATCGTCCCCCTCGTACTGCACCGCGACCACCCGCTCTTTTGGAGGCCGAGCTGTTGCGTTCCGCGCCACGGTCCGCTGGACTCCATCGGCGCGACCCGATTTGCGTTTGGACGTACCTTCGATCGCTGACGGAGGAGCCCCCAGCGCACCCGGTTGAAACCAGATCTCCAGCCGTTCCGTCGCCCCCACCATTTGCGGGCTCTTGAGTTCGACCTGCCTTAGGGCGAGCATGCGTTCCGGGCGGGTTCGTCCCTCGTCACCCAGGCGACGCGGTCGGCCACGTTCCCCTGCGTCCTCTCCCTCATCATCATTCGCGACCCAGATGCGCACGCGTTCGGCTGACAGCCGCATTCCGCCGGGACGGGTCAGCACCACCCGTTTTTGCAGGTCGATCGTGTTGCCCGATTTGCCCGCTTCGGGGTCGAGCCGTAGTTCTCCTTCCCAACGGGCGGCGAAGTCGATTCTGGGGAGCGGTTCGTCTTCGCTCTTGGGAATAGGACCGGCGTACCGCACCAGCCGGCCGGTCCCTTTGCAGTGCGCCTGTTCAATCTGGTTGTCTTCCCCCAGCACGACAGCGATCTCGGGACATTGGAGGCGGTGGTTCTTCTGCTCGACCCGCACCGGGTTGGTCCCTCTCAGGACAACCGTTCGTCCCGGTTCGTCGTAGATCATTTCGTCCATTGTCGCCTGGACATTGGACCGGTCGGAATGAATCTCGGTCCCTGGTCCATTGGCCCGCAGCCAGCGGAACTTGAGCTCGCCCAGCGCGTCCCGCTTCGGTTTGGGTTCTTGATCGTCGTGCGAAGCAACGGCCTGTTTGTCGTCATCAGATTTCGTGTCGCGATCTTTGGCAGACGCGGACTCGCGTACGAATTCCAGAGTCAGCGTGTCGGTTTTCAGTCGGTCATACTGGTTCGAACCGGTCGGTTGGGCGACTACGACATTCTTGTTGAACGCTGCCACCTGCACTTCGAGTTTGTACTCGAAGCTGCCGTCGCAGGTGATCTTCACAGGAGACGCCCGGTTCCCCGGTTTTTCGTCGCGAACTCCCTGCGAACTCTTGCGGTCACGGGGTTTCGCGGGATCCTCGGCTCCAGGCTGCAGATTCAGCTCCACCCGGCTGACCAGTCGCAGCGCGCGAATGCCCGCGATCGCCGGCTTGTCTTCGTCGGGCGTTCCGAGTTGGCGAATCAGGTCGAGTTCGAGTCCCTGGGCGTGTCCGTGGTGGGGTCCCCAGGCGAATTCGATTTTGCTGTCGCTCCAGGCCCTCTGGGACGACTCCGAAAAACTCAGATTGCGGGTGTTCACCGCCAACCCGTTCGCCCCGCGAATGATCACCGGGCCTTGCAGCGAGCCTCCCACCACCCGGCCGGGACGGGGATTGCGAATGTCAAACTTCTCGGCGAAGTCCAGCACCGCGGCGTCACAGACGATGGTCAGCGGCGGCTCGTCCGGCGGACTGTCGGGTGAGCGCCAGACAAGCGCGAACGGTTCGAACCGAACCCGGTTGGAATCTTCCGCCTTCTCCCACTCCTCGGCGAACACGTACGAATTCGAACTGCGGACCGCATAGCGTGCCTGGGCGGTCCAGGGAGCGTGCGGGAGATTCTCGGCGGCGACGCTCAACAAGTCTCGCCGTTGCTGCGGCATCTGGGGACCACCCGCCAGTTCCGGATCGAACGAACCATCGTTGGAACCCTCTTCGCCGTGTGAATGGGCGGCGGCACGTTGATCATCGAGTGGCGTGGCCAACGGACTGATGAACAGGGTGTACGCTCCCCTCAACAGCAGCAGCAGCGCTGTCGTCACCAGTGTGCGAAGGAACCGTTGGCTCACGGACGAATTGCCAGTCGAAAAAGGCTGGAAGGGGTTGAATCGATGACTGCCGGTCGAAATGCTCAGTCGGGGCGTTCTTCAGGCATCAGTCCGATCACGTCGGTGATATCGACCAGCCCCACAGGGCGACCGGTTTCGTCGATGACTGGAAGTTCGCTGATGTGGTATTGCGCCAGCAGATTGCAGGCGTCGGCGAGTGGAGAGTCGGCGTGAATGGTTTTCGGACGCTGCGTCATCACTTCGACCAGCGGTCGATCGAGTTGCAGCTCCCGGCGGTGTTCCAGCAGGCGCACCAGATCACTGTCGGTGAACAGTCCGGTCAGTCGGCCGTCGTCGTCGACCGCCATCACCGCACCGGTCCGGCGACCACTTCGTCTTAAGTCGACCAGAGCGGCCCGAATTGTCAAATTTTGCGGAGCGATGCGTAACTGATCCCCCGAACGCATCACATCCCCCACACTGGTGAGTTTACGGCCCAGGGCACCCGCCGGGTGAAGCTGGGCGAATTGTTCACGGGAAAAACCCCGGGCTCGGCTGACGACCAGGGCCAGTGCGTCCCCAACGGCGAGCATGACGGTTGTGCTGGTCGTGGGCGCTAACCCAAAGTGCCCAGCTTCTGGGATGGGACCGGTGGTCAGGGCGATGTCAGCTTGAGTTCCCAGCGTGCTGCTGGACCGGGCGGTGATTGCCAGAATGGGAACTTCGAGATTTCGGACAATGGGGAGCAGCCGGCACAGTTCCTCGGTCTCGCCACTGTTGGACAGCGCCAGCAGCACATCCCCTTTGCGCAGGCTTCCCAAATCCCCATGAACGGCTTCCGCCGGGTGGAGAAAGTGGGCGCGCGTTCCGGTCGAGGAGAGTGTCGCGGTGAGTTTGCGTCCGATCAGCCCTGCTTTGCCCATTCCCGTGACGACAACCGAACCTGTGCAGCCAACGAGCAGATCGACCGCGTCGCAAAACGACTCGTCAAGGCGACGGGAGATGCCGAGCAGCGAATTCGCGGCGGCCTGCAGCATGTCTCGAGCTTCGCGAAGCTGCTCGAAATGGGCGACGGGAACGATGTCGCTGCGCAGAGGCTGGGCTGTCATACGGTCATCCTTGACCTGAAGATGGGAATCCGGTGAAGAGGCGGAATGTACCCCGGGTCGGTCAAACGGGTCAATTGGGAACTGACCGCACTCCGACCGCCCCCGGAGTTTCCGCAGCCGCGCTATTTATTGTTCGGCAATTCCGTCAGTGCCGTTTCACCCACGTCGGTGAGGTCCAAAGTCACTTCCCCTTCAATGGGAGTCCCCCCCTGATCGTTCTGGAACTTGACAACCGATTTGAGAACGCCGAACGGAACTTTGTCCGACAGGCGGTTTTCAAATGTGACTTTACTCTTCGTGTCCCCGAATTCGAGGTCGCGGGTCGCCCGTTCGCCGGCACACTCCAGCTTTCCCAATTTGGCGTTTTCAATGGTAATGGGGTCAAGTTTGACGGCGTTCGGGTCCGGGCCAGCCAGCAGTGTCTGCAGGATCGATGCCTGAGCACTTTTGATGTCGGTCACGGATATCACTTCTGTATCGACCGCTTTGTACCACGCCCGGACCACATGATCGATCGGGTTTTTCCCCTGTCCCAGATGTTTTTCCGGAATCAGCGCCTTGGTGAGAATCGTCCGGTTTTGTCCTTCGCGAAGGATTTCGGTCCGAAATTCAATCCACCGGCACTTTTCATCTGCGACGGTTTCCACGCCGACCGAACTCAGTCGGACCGAACCTTTGATCTCGATATCCACTGTCGTTCCCGGTGGACGCAGTTTTACGACCATGTCGTACTGAACCGACGCGCCGTCGGCCGGCAGACGGTACAGAATGCCGTCACCCCGGGTCACCGTGGCACAGAACAGGAGAATCGTGGCGACAAAGCTGAACATGCGCATGGCGATCGCTTTCCAATGTGGGGAGAGGGGTGTCGTTACGACGAACGCGACGAGGGTTCTTCTTGAATCCGCGCGGTTGCTTCTTCCGGGGCCTCTTGACTCAACCGGGTGCGAGCCCAGCCGTAATACCACGCGAGGCCCAGTCCGTACATTGACAGTGTCAACCACAAGACGGCTGGCTTCTGCATCCATCCATAAATGACGGCAGCCACCAGACTCATCGCGATGACGGCGACGGGGATCAGTGGGAACAGCGGGACGCGATAGGGCCGATGCATGTTCGGCTCTTTTCGTCTCAGAATGATCAGGCAGACCATCGCCAGGACGTACCACACCAGGGCAGCCAGGTTGCAGGTGAGAACGGCGATTGACACCGCATCTTTGTTGAAGTAGTTCCACACCACAAACCCGCAGATGACCCCGCTCCAGACCAGAATCGACACCGCAGGGGTTCGGCGGCTCTTATGCAACCGACCCAGAAACGCGGGGAGATAGCCCGCCCGACCCAACGAGTAACTCTGTCGGCTGACTGCGAAAATCATCCCGTTGTAACTGGCGATCATTCCACAGAGTGCGATCACGGAAAAGCCGAGAACATGCGGTCGATGCGCGGCATCAGGCCACACTTCCTGATAAACGCTGGCAAGGGGAAACAGATTCTCCTCCTTCCCCGTGACCCGCCAGTCCACTCCCGCCGCCGACGCGAAGAACCATGTCAGAACCACAAGAACAATCAACGTGAGCTGTGCGAGCAACAAGCCGCGCGGCAGCGAGTGGTGTGGTTCGTGAGCCTCTTCGGCGGCGAGCGCGACCGACTCAATGATCACCAGCCACCAGATCGCGAACGGAATCGCCTGAATCACTCCCATCCACCCATTGGGAAGCGTGGGGGTTGTGAAGATCCGTTCGATCCGCACACCGGGCCAGGCGGCGGTCCAGAACCAGACCAGCCCGACGATCGCGCCGTACGTCATCCACTCCATGATCTTCGCCTGCTGCTTCGCCCCCCAACATTGCAGGCCGGCGAACGTCGCGACGGTGAACAACCCCCCCGCGGCCGTGGCGATTCCTTCGTCCAGACCGGGAAAGAACAAGTGCAGCAGAAAGAAGAGATACGCTCCGGTGGCAATTCCGGTACCGATCGTAGCGAAGAGGCATTCGAGGAACATTGACCAGCCCATCACGAAACCGAGCCACGGTCCGACCAGAGTTCCAGCAGGGCCATCACCCACAGCAGATACAGCACGCAGACGAACAGCGTGGCGATCAGCATGCCAATCGGGCCGGCGACCCCCAGTCCGCCGTTCCAGCCAAAGTACTCGCCCGTGATGACCGCCCCGACACCCAACGCCCAGATCTGCAGCGTCCCCAGTGGTTTATGCAACCGGTCCTCCTGAGCGGCCACGGTGGGGACAGGATCCGGGGCGAGTTGAGCCTGGGGATCAATATTCATGCGCGGGATCCGGGTGACAGGGGTCGCGACACTCTCGGCCGTTTTTCCAAACGGTCAGGAATGGCCGTTAGAATGACCGACCGTTCGAGCGGTCGCAAGGGGAGCGGTCGCGCGAGCCGCTCCGGGGGGGCGAAAACGTGACGTTGACGCAGAGCCGCGCCTGTGAGGAAGCGGTATCAAGCTCCCGCTTGTTGACGGGCGGGGCTACATCAATATGTCTCAACGCCGGCCGCGCGGAGTATCGAACCTGACCATGATCAAACCACGAAATTGTCTATGGACGGCTACTTATCGCGCGGATCCCTGTCGAGTCCCCGCTTCCCAGAGACACTCAAATCTGTCCACAATCGCCAATGCAGACGCGACTCTTGACCACGGTAACTCACAACAAAATTCTTTCACGACAGTTTTGCTTCGCATTCTGTGGGTGAGACCAGCCATAGTTGCCACCCCCGCGACGAAGATCTTCGAGCAACTCACCGCACCGGATCCCGCCTGAGAGATCTGTTCTTGGCGCGGCGGAAAATGCGACATGGACCCGAGCTGTGGATTTCCCGCGTGACGGAAATCAACGTCGCGGAACGACGACGTTTGAATTCTCGTCGGATTCTTCCCCGGTCCGCTTCGGTGTTTACCTTTCGCATCAACGGCTGCTATAGTGCGGCTCTCGCCTAGGATCGGGCGAATTCCAATCGAACGGTTGCCAGTCAAGTCATGGAGGTGGCAATGCGCGAATCGTTGCACGAACTCGTCGTCGGTGAGACCGTCTTGGTCGGAGACCGCTTGTTGACAGTGGTCGAACTGACCGATACCGAAGTCACCTTCCGGATCGAAAAACTTCCCCCCGCGGAAGATCATGCCTGGGCGAACGGGGGACACGATTCTGCGGACGATCTCTGGGGTTGGTCCGGAGCCGATTCGGCGGAGCAGGCGACACACGAGGAACAGGACCGGGGCCGGTCCCCACTGCGGCCCCGATAGCTCGCGGCGTTCGCTGGCGGTCAGTCTCCCGCCAGCACGGCCAACTTCACTTTGACATCAATTTGTTTATCATCCCGCGCGATTCGCAGCGTCAGTACGTCGCCAGCGGCGTGCTGGTCGTAGACGCGGTACAGATCCCAAGACGATTCCACCGGTTTCCCCTCGATCGCCACAATCACATCGCCGGGGATGATGCGTCCCAACGGATCCCTTCGGGTGGGAAGCAGACCGGCCGCTTCCGCGGGACCGCCCGGCAGAACGTCGTGAATCATGAGTCCGGTGCTTCCCTGCCGCGCGATCATCGGTCTCATCCAGGTCTGAATCCCCAGACCGATCCGATCGACTTTCCCCGTCCGGATCAATTGCGGCACAATCCGTCGCACGGTGTCGATAGGGATGGCGAAGCCAATGCCGGCACTGCTCCCCGAGGGGCTGCGGATTTGTGAATTGACGCCAATCACCAGTCCGGAGCTGTCGAGCAGTGGCCCCCCCGAGTTGCCCGGGTTGATCGCCGCATCGGTTTGAATGGCCCCTTGAATCGGGCGATTGGTCATCGCGGAGATTTCCCGACCCAGTCCACTGATCACTCCTGTGGTCAGCGTCTGGTTGAGTTCGAACGGGCTGCCGATCGCGAGAACCTTTTGGCCGGGTGACAATCCCTGCGAAGTTCCGATCGAAACCGGCTTGAGTTGTCCTTCGGGGATGTCGATTTTTAGGACCGCCAGGTCCTGGTCGGGGGCGATGCCGACCACTTTCGCCTCGAAGTTGTTCGCCCAGTTCGACGGAGTGACTCGAAACCGGTCCC
>JAPLOC010001297.1:0-1620 GCA_026692825.1 Planctomycetota bacterium
AAATCGACCTGATCGCGCGCGACGGGGACACGGTGGTGTTCGTCGAAGTCAAAACCCGGCGCGGAACCTGGACCGGCCCCCCCGCCGATGCCGTCGATGACGCGAAACAAAAGCAACTCACTCGGCTCGCGCTCAGTTTTCTCAAGCACTATCAGTTACTGAACCATCGGGCCAGATTCGACGTGGTGGCGATCGTCTGGCCCGAAGAAAACGCGGCTCCGCAGATCACCTACTACCGCGCGGCATTCGAAGCACGCGGCGAGGGACAAATGTTCTCGTAGGGCTTGTCCCGAATCGAAACGGCGGTTTTGATCTGGGACGGGGATTTACCGCTTCGTAATCGCGAAGGCTTTGCGTAACCCCCCGGTTCTCGGCGGTTTGAGGTGCAATCCGGAAATCGGAACTCTATTCCGTGACGCTATTGGGGTACTTCGCCGCCGAGGGCCGCAGGCCCGACTGGACCCCCGCGCTGGTCTGATTGACCGACTGCTCCATGATCCGCCGAGGCTCGGCACGCTGCTGTTCGAAGCCGCGCGGTCGCTCGATCGCAGGACCGGCGTCATGGTCCGGTGACGGATCGTGAACTTCATACGACCGTCGCTCGACATCAGGCCGATTGTACCCGACGGTCGGCAGCCGCGTTCGTTGTGACGAGACGCACCCCGCCAGGGTCACCGCGCACAGCACAGCAAGCAGCTTTGGAATTGTCCGTCTCATCGAATCCATCCTTCCTTTGCGACCCGTCCCGGGTCATCTCGTCGGCCACCCATCATATTTCGTCTGGCGATTCGAGAATAGATCGAATCGCAGCTCATTCGGCTGGGAGGGCGCATTGCATCCACCGATGGATGCCTGTTCTATCGAATGGTTGACGTGTCTCCCGTGACTTTCATCAGCCACCATCGGTACCACTTGCCGGTTCGAAATGGGAGAGAATTCGTGAAAAAGTCCCGAACTCGATAAAAGCCTCGCAGTCCCCCCAGGTTCCGGTTCGGGTGTATGACCGTGGGGTGTCGACTTGGCCGGCATCAAGTGTCGGTAGTATGAAATTGAATCCACGCAACTCCAACCAAGCGTTTCGCGAGAACCAGTTCGCATGGAGTCCTCGTGTGCCGCGCCGTGTGGTGAGCGGAGTTAGGCCCTACGGAAGGGTAACGTGGATTGTAGTCCGCACGGCGTCAAATCAGACGATTCGCGTCCCCATCCCGGAATGCCTCGACAACTCGCTCCACAGTGGCCCTGCCAACGACTGCCACTTTCGCCGCCTCTACACGAGTCAATCCGCAATGCAGCAACCACAGCGCCAACATCCTACGCCGCACATTCGGGTTCGGATGCGACTCACGCTCTTCGTTGACACTTCAAATACCTCATTTGACACCGCTGGAGGTATAATAACGGCTGATCACTCAGCGACTGGAGTCTCTTGATGAGCGCTTCTGACATCATCGCAATCGATGCCCACGGGCACTACGGTGCCTACGACCGGGGGACTCCTGGACTGGCCAGTCAGTTCATGACCGCCAGCGCGGCCGAGGTGGTCGCCCGGGCCGCCCGGTTCCGAATCGGAATCACCATCGCTTCGCCTCTGCAAGCGATCCTGCCGCGCGGCAAGGGAGA
>JAPLOC010001297.1:1630-20025 GCA_026692825.1 Planctomycetota bacterium
CAATGACCGTGCGGCCCAGGCTGCCATCGATCACCCGGGACTCTTGCAATATGTGGTGATCGATCCGCGGATTCCCGAGACCTATCGGCAAGCCGAGCGAATGCTGGCGCTGCCCACCTGCGCCGGTATCAAGATCCATCCCGAAGAGCACATTTACCCGGTCGCGGAACATGGCCGGGCGGTGTTTGAATTCGCCGCCCGGTTCGGCGCGGTGATCCTGGCACATACCAGCGAAAAGAACAGTCTGTGTTCCGACCTGGTTCCATTCGCGAACGACTTTCCCGAAGTGAGACTGATTCTGGCGCATATCGGGCATGGCTGGGATGGCGATTACGGTCACCAGGTGCGGGGGATTCAGGCGAGCCGGCATGGGAATGTGTTTGCTGATACGTCGAGCGCCCGTTCGATCACGCCGAATCTCATTGAGTGGGCGGTTCGCGAGGCGGGGGCCGACAAGATCCTCTTTGGATCCGATACGCCGCTCTATCACTGCGGCGTGCAGCGGTCGCGGATTGACCATGCCGACCTGTCCGACGCGGACAAACTGCTGATTCTTCGCGACAACGCGCTGCGGGTTTTTGGCGCGAAACTGGCATGAGAATCCAATCGGTTCCACGACATTGCGGTCGGTTTTTCGCAGGATTGTTCGTCATCGTGACCGTGGCGGCGATGGCGGCATCACTGCGCGCGGCCGAGCCGCACTCCTGTCGACTCCGAGTTTCCGTCCAGTCGGAGTTGCTGTTTCGCAACACGCCCCTCGATCCGGTTGTTGATTTCACCGAGCGCCTGCGTGACGCGGGAATCGGTGGCATGTGCGATCCCAATTCGATTGAGGTTTTCAATCGCAAAACCGGGAAGACTGTACCGCACCAACTGTCCGCCGAATTTGCCAACGCAGATCGCGGACGGATGATGTGGCTGGTCGAAGATCCCGCCGACCGCGACTTCGAGATTCGGTTCGATGTTGTCGCCAAACGAACAACGATGCTCAATCAACAGACGACCGCCCCGATCGGCGCGGGAGATCTACTGCGATTCAATGCCAATTCGTCGCGTCCCGTCACGTTGTATTCCGCTGCCGGCCTGGTCGATTTTGACGGAGACGGGCGACTCGATCTGGCGGGGTGCTGGAATTACGCCCGCGGGCCGGGTGAGCCGTGGGATGGCTTGGTCGTCTATCCGCGTGTCGGTCCCGATCGCGAGTTCGAATTCGGCGACCTTGCGCGGCTGCGTTATACGGACGCGAAAATACCCCAGGAACTCCACCATGTCAGGCACACGTACATGGCGGCCGATTTCGCCGACTTCAATGGTGATGGAAAACCCGACGTGATCGTGACGCGGAAAGGGAGCGGAAAAGGGGAGTTCTTGATCAACACCGGACGCCGGGATGCGGGAGGTTGGCCGATCATGGAGCCTGCGGGTGACGTTCCCGTATCCGACTGGGAGGGGTGCCGGGCGGTCGACCTGGATGGCGACGGCGCTCTCGACCTGGTGGTCAATGGTGAATTCATTCGCAACCAGAACCCGCGCGGCTGGCCGTTTCAGCCGGCGAAGGGGGTGACGCTCGACGCCGGCCGACAACCCTGTTTCGTCGATCTCGATGGCGATGGCCGACTCGACGCGGTCTGTTTGCGGGGGAAAAGTGATCCGCTACCCGATGATGTGCGGGTCGGCTGGAGACGCAACGTGGGGGGTTCTCCCCCCGCATTTGGCGAGGAACGGGAACTCACCGGCATTTCCCACGTGATTTCCCGTGATATGGCGGGAGTTCGATTTCGGGCAGGAGTCACGTTTGTCGCAGCGGCGCACGAAAGGGAAACGACACTGCTGCTGGTTCAGTACGATCAATATCAGCGGCTTGGTGTTTTTGCGCTGACCGGGGCAAGTTCCGACTCGCCCCGTTTCGAATCGCGCGGCGTCGCGTCGTCGCGATCGGCGGTGATGTCGCTCAGCGACCAGGCGTGGCCTTCGCTGTGCGATTGGGATAACGATGGCGATGTCGATCTGCTGATCGGTGGAGGTTATGGCGCGCCCAGAATTGTCGTGAATGAAGGAACGGCGCAGGCCCCACGTTTCACCGAGCCACGGTGGATCGAATCGGAAGGTCAGCCGATCCGTCTCTTGCGAAACGAATTGCTGGGGGAACCGCATCATTGGCACAACATGGGGTATTCGTATCCCGTGTTCGTCCGCTGGGACGCGGACGAACTGCCCGATCTGGTGATTCCCAACGAGACGAACCGCATCTACTGGTACCAGAACATTGGAACGCGTGGAAAGCCGGCGTTCGGCCCCCGGCGGATGCTGCGGGTGGAAGGGTTTGGCGACGCCGACGCAGATTCCGATGGCGATTCCGTGACAGCACGCCGGCGGTCGGCGGAGCGGGCGATCCGGGACACGTACCCTCTGGAAGCGGAGCAGCCGTTTTTCTGGCGAACGGGAGCGGCACTGGCCGACTTCGATGGCGACGGGCTGACGGATCTGGTGACGCACGATGGCGAATCCCGGCGGGGGACACTCTTCGTTCAGAAACGCGACGACGGGGGCGAACTGGTTTTGCGAAAGCAGGGGGCGCTCGCAATTCGCGACGGGAGACCGATCGACGATCGCCTGATTGGTCGACGCACGCACTGGACCGAGAGTTTTCGCGCGTGTGACTGGGATTCCGACGGGTTGATCGACCTCGTTTACAGTGTCGCCGGTGCCGACGACGAAACGCAGGATCGGGGAAGCATTTACCTGTTACGGAATTGCGGAAGCCGCACTGAACCACTGTTTGAAGCCCCAGTGACGTTGCGGTGTTTTGGAGAACCGATCCGCCTCACCAGCCATGGACCACATCCGGGGGTTGGAGATTTCGACGGCGACGGCCAGCCCGACTTGCTCCCGTGTGTCGAATGGAGCGTTTACCCGTTCTACCGCCATGCGGCGTTGCGGATGCCCGCGCGACCGGAATTGAGTTGGAGCCGTGTGGAGGTTCGCTGATATCGAGAAATGAATAACCTTCCCGATAGCGCCGGTCTCGAGGATCTCTGAATGTCGGCCGATGAACCGGAATCCGCAACGAAACCCTGCCCGATGTGCGGGGGAGCAATCACGGTGGCAGCGCCCGCTTGCCCGTTTTGTGGGGAGACGTTTCCTGGTGCGGTCCTCAGCGAAACAAACCAGATCTGGCGGCAGGGGGAACTGCTGGTCATGGAAAAGGGGGCCAAACTGCCATTCGTTTGCGTGAAAACTAATCAGCCGGCCGCCCGCTGGATGCCGGTCCAGATGTACTGGCATTCCCCGATTGTTTATGTCATGTTGATTTTTCCCTGTCTCTACCTGCTCTGGGCATTCCTCTTTCAAAAGGAAGCCAAAATGGAAGTCGGCCTCAGTGAACAGAGCGCGGGCCGTCGTTTTTGGCTGCTGACGGGAGCCGGTACCATGACGTTGTTTGCGATATTGCTATTCCCTTCCGGCATTTGGTTGAGTTCGCGACCCATGGCGCAGACCGACAGCGAGGGACTGCTGTGGATTTTTGCGGTGACCGGGTTGATGTGCTTTGCCGCGGCAATTGCGTGCGCACAATTGGCGACGGTCGTTTCCCCGGAAAGGATCACCGCCACCCACGTTTTCGTGAAGGGGTGTCATCCCGAATTTCTTGCGAGGTTTCCCTCCAGCACTTGCACTTTGCCGCCCGGCCAGGTGACTTCGATCCGGTTGACCGACTCGGCGGTTCCCAGTCCGAAGTAGAGCGGAAACGCGCTTTGCGACATATAACCCGACTGCCCGTCGTACACCTGCGTCTGCGTCAGGCCGCCAGTCGTCACCTGTACCTTGGCACCGAGTCCGTCGCGATTCGCTTTCGTCCCCTGGAGTTTGATCTTCAGGAATTTGAGACCGGCGTTGCGGCTGCTGAGGTCGCTCATCAGCACCATGGGTGGGCTGTTGAAGTCATTGGTGACGATATCCAGGTCACCATCGTTGTCGAGATCGACGATGACCGACGACCACGAGCCGATGGCATCACCACCTTCCCCGTCCTTCCCCGGCAGACCTGATTCGTCGCGTCGAGTCCGTCGCAGTCGAGTTCATACCACGGGGTCGCCACCTGACCATCACGTCGCGGTTCGACACCGAGAATAAACTCCGCATCGTAGAACGCTTTCCCTTGGTCGTTCAGCAACACGTTGTTGGGATGGTACCGATACTGCAGGTTCATGCACGCGGTGATGAACAGATCCTGCCAGCCGTCGGCGTTGAGGTCGCCGGTGCTCGGTCCCCAGGGCCAATAGGTTTCGGTGTTGAGTGACTCGGCGACCTCGCGGAAGCTCTCCTTGCCGGAGTTCTTGTAGAACACATTCCCCAGCACGATCGTTTTCTTGTCGAGGTTTTTCACATAGGCCGCCGGCATCGTGTGGATCAACGGACGGATTTTCTCTTTGGGACCGCTCACCTTGCGATTCCACATGTCGGCGTGCATGTTCGTCATGTAGAGGTCGACGTGTCCGTCGTTGTTGTAATCGAACGCCTTGACTCCCATCGACCCGAACGTCGTTTTCGCGAACAATGCCGGTCCGTGACGTTCGAATTTCTTTCCCTCGACGTTGCGCCACAATTCATCCACCCCCTGCATGTTGAGGACATACAGGTCGATCCAGCCATCCTCGTCGGCATCATAGGGCGTCGCATCGCTGCTCCAGCCGATATCCACAATGCCCATCTCTTCAGAGACATTGCGGAAGCGGTTGCCCCCTTCGTTGTGGTACAGAATGCTCGGCTCGTTCCGTTCGGGAAAGAGATGGGCAGCGAATGTGTCGCTGTCGCCGACGTAGTACGGGTTCTCCTTCTTTTCCCGATCACCGCTGTACCCGATTCGGTCGGTCGTGAACTTTCCGACATTCACCAGGTAGAGATCGAGCAGGCCATCGCGGTCGTAATCGAAGAATTCCACCGT
This sequence comes from Planctomycetota bacterium, assembly GCA_026692825.1. GTDB lineage: Bacteria > Planctomycetota > Planctomycetia > Planctomycetales > Planctomycetaceae > UBA10511. The sequence continues at coordinate 6,573 of JAPLOC010001297.1, forward strand.
GGACGAATGCCCGACATACTCCAGTCCCGCGTCGCGCGTGATGTCTCGGAATTTTCCCGTTCCGTCGTTCTCAAATAGGGCGTTTCCGTGGCGGGTGGTGGTGACGTACAGGTCGTAATCGCCATCGTTGTCGACGTCGGCGAATGAGGCCGAGACTCCCACGCGCTCTTCCAGTCCCACGCCGGCACTCTTGGTGATGTTTTCGAAGCGACCGTTCCCCAGATTACGCCACAGCTCGTTCCCTTTCGCCTGACTGACGAAGTACAGGTCCACCAGTCCGTCCCCGTCGACGTCGGCGGCGGCGACGCCGTTTCCGTGGTCGTAGTGGTTCATCCGCCAGTCGCGGCGGACATCGTCCACCCCATGACTGACAAACGTGATTCCCGATTCCAGCCGACGGTCGGTGAACGTGAAATCGTGCGACATAGGCAGCCGGGGGGCGGTCTCGAGCTGCTCTTCCCGGCGCTCGTCGAGCCAGGGAGTGTAGAACAGGTCATACGGGGCGGCGACATGGATCGGGCCGGTGAGGCCAGGAACTCGCTCGGCGAGAATGCCGCGCAGGTCATGCACCAGCGTCCCAATGTCTTTCTTCTCGCGACTGTCGTATTGGCCGCGAACACGGAATTCGCCATCGATCAACAGCAGGAGCGAACTGTTGGGAATGTCTCCAGCGACCGGATCGCCGGCAACTTCGCGGGGAAACCCGAACCCCTTCTGGCTCACTTCCGCGAGATCCGTCGCTGTTAGCAGTTTCCAGAGATTGGGGTCGACTTTGTGACGTTGCGCGAATTCCCCGACCTGACTGGCTGTCGCAGTCGGTTCCATTGCGAAACTCGCGAACAGCAGGCGTTCACGATCGGGCCAAAGGCGGGTCTGTTTCAGAAATTCGTTCAGCCAGCGCGATTGCAGTCTCGACGCATCGGTTTCATGCAGGAACATCAAACTGGCGACCCAGACTTTTCCCCGCAATTGCGGCTCACCAAACGCTTCCCCGCGTTGATCGACCGCCGAAAAGACGGGAAAATCGCGGAGCGGTTCGGGAGTGTCGGCGGCCAGCGTCCAGTACTTCGCCGGCACGACTTCTTCTCGCTCTTCACCCGGCAGTTTGATGGTGGGACCACCGACATTGACCGCCGGTCCGGTCCCCGGGTTACCACCAGCGCCAGTCGGCACACCGGCCCCTGGCCCTCCTCCCTTCGTCGGAGACGGTGGAGTGGGCGACCTGTCGCAACCGAAGCCAGTGGTCAGGAACAGTCCGCACAGCAGGGACAGTCCCAAGATCCGCGAGAGACACGGATGCAGGGGACGACGGGTGGTGACGATTGGGGGCATGCTGTGTTCGCGTGCGATGAAGACAATGTCGGACACGTGAATCCAGTGCGGGCGCGAAATCACGATGTCGGGGGATCGTACGATTGTACACAGCCGGGGTCATGGGGGAAAAGATCGGCAAACCGCGGCGACAGCCGACACGATACGGTTGATTCTTTTTTCGAGGGTGGGCATTTGGAGTGCGGGACCTTGTTCCCGCATTTCCTTCATCCTCCCTCCCCGCCCAGCAGGCACACGGAACTTTCTGCCTGCCGGTGCCTGATTGGATTCCGCCGGAAACGAATCGGTCGTCCCAGGATCGGTATCCACATCGCCGAATCGAAAAATGCCATGCGCCCACTGAACGAAGTGACGGGCCATTTTCAGATCCGAGCGACTGAAACGACTCCTGGTGTCCGACTCCGGATTCGCCGGAAAAGTCCCTGTTTACCTCCCGGACCGGTGTTGCTATTCTCCCCGCCCCGCGAGACGACCGCCCGATTCCGGGCGAACTCCCGCGGGACCGGGCGCAGGACGCGCACGGCTACGAAACACGGAGGTTGCCGGTTGACTCAGGCTGCACTCAATAAGCTGCGGATTCTCTTCGTTGACGACGAAGCCCCGATCCGCGAAGTGATGAAGATCGAACTCCAGCGCATGGGGCACGACGCCATCATTTGCGAGGACGGAAAGTCGGCCATCGCAGCGGCCGAAAAGCACTCGTTCGACGCCGCAATTGTCGACCTGCGGATGCCCGGTCTCACCGGCTGGGACGTCATCGAACATCTGAAAGTCGTTTCCCCCGACACGGATGTGATCATCAGCACCGGGCACGGCAATATGGAGGACGCCATCCAGGCGCTCCGCCGCGGTGCCTACGACTTTTTGACGAAGCCGACCAAACTGGCGGTGATTTCGGGCGTTCTCAATCGGGTTGCCGAGAAACGGGCGCTCAAGAACAAAGCGATCGCTCTCGAAAGCCGACTGAAGGCTGTGGAGGGATCGAACATCGTCGGTACCAGCGCCCCGATGCTGCGGGTGCAGCATCTGATCGAAAAGATCGCCCCGACCGACTCCAACGTGCTGATCCTGGGCGAGACCGGTACCGGCAAAGAACTGGCCGCCCGGCGTGTGCATGAGTTGAGTCGACGGGCGCATATGCCGTTCGTCGCGGTCAATTGCGGCGCGCTCCCCGAAAACCTCGTCGAAAGCGAACTGTTCGGGCACCGCAAAGGAGCGTTCACCGGGGCCGATACAAACCGCAAGGGGTTAATCGAAGTCGCCAATGGGGGAACACTGTTCCTCGACGAATTGGGCGAACTCGACCGCATGATGCAGGTCAAGCTGCTCCGCGTTCTGGAGCTGCTCGAAATGGTGGAGTGCGGCGCGTTCCGCGAAGACCTGTTCTTCCGCGTGAATACGTTTGAGATTCCCCTGCCGTCGCTTCGCGAACGGAAGTCTGACATTCCCGATCTCGCCCGGGCACTCGTCGCCCGCCATCTCAAGCGGGCGGCCGTTCCGGACGGCATGCTCTCGCCCGATTTGCTGCTGGCGTTGGAACAGCACGACTGGAACGGAAACGTGCGCGAACTGGCCAACGCGCTGGAACACGCGATCATTCTGTCGGACGGCAAGACCTTGCGGCGTGAAGATCTTCCCGCGAGTGTGTTGTCGCGGGTGCGCCGCCGACCGGCGGCGGCCGCGGTGCTTCCTCTCGCCGAGGGGAAGCCGGTTTCCGATCGCCCCAAGTCACTCCGTGAAATCGAAATGGCGGCGATTTTCGAATCGCTGGAGCGCAACGGTGGCGACAAACCCAAGACCGCGCAGGAACTGGGGATCGCGCTCAAAACGCTGTACAATAAGCTGAACCAGTCGGCGGCGCACGCCGAAGCCGGCTGACGACGGTTAGAACCTGGTCACGATCAAAACCCCTTTCTTTTTCCGGTGTGTTTCGTGCCTTTCGTGGTTCCCAATCTCTGCTCACACAGTGAGCGAGCGATTCGACGCTGTGCCGGACGATTTCGCATCCGCGATGACCGAGCCTGTTGTTTGCTCGTGGTTTGACGGACAATCGGAACCACGAAAGGCACGAAACACACGAAAGGCATACAAAAAGATCAACCGCCCGCTTGAATACCAAAATCGGCACCGTTTCCGGTGGCAGCGTCAGTTGACACTCGCACGGTCGACTCCCATTGGTCGCTGGTCGTGACACGCTTCTGCGATTCAGTCGGGTGGTTGATTTTTTTATCTGCCAATCTCATTCACCATCCGGGCGAGCCGAATGGGGGTCTGGGGACGCGAAGCGTAGGTTTTTACGCCGGGCGGAGTATATTACATTCATCGCGACGCAGCCGTGATCGCATCGCGCCGAGAAACATTCAATTCTTCCTGGCTACTGAGGATGTCGCGCGGCAGGTGCGATTGAAGGAGGGTAGCGTAGGATTGATACCTCGCACGGCCGGAACCGAGACAATTTCGGGGAGCCGCGCCCGTCAGGAAGCCGGTTCCGCTGCACCGCATGTCGTGCGTGGCGCAAAAGGACAGCTTTGCTCCTGGACGGACCCTCAGCCAAATCGATTAGCGGGAACATCCCCCCCGATCCGCTTGCGGAACAACGCCACGCTGCGTGCCCGCAGCAGGTACGGTTCCTTCGGATCGTACGGCGTGATCTCGCAGTTTCCGTCGTAGGTGTCGAACAGTCGTTCGATCCCGCGCACCTGCCGCATGGCGGCCGGCAGATGGAATGGGGCATCCTCCCAGTGCGCGTTGAACAGCACGAGCAGGTGGTCTCCCAGAACGCACGCGCCGTATTCGTCGATCTGGCTGCAATGTCCCAGCAGCAGCATCCCGATGATTTTCACGTAGCCGGCGTTCCAGTCGACATCGCTCATCTCTTCGCCGGTGCAGTCGAGCCAGAAGACTTCGTTGTCGCCTCCGCGAATTGTGCCGCGTAAGAAATGCCGGCGAGACAACGCGGGCTGTTGCTTGCGGATCTGAATCAGCCGTTGGACGAAATTCAAAAACTGCATCCGCTCGGAGTCCAGATCCCAATCGAGCCAACTCAGGAAGTTGTCCTGTGAGTAGCAGTTGTTATTCCCCTGTGCCGTGTGCGACAGTTCGTCCCCTGCCAGCAGCATTGGTACCCCCTGCGACACCAGCATTGTCGCCAGAAAATTCCGCATTTGACGCCTGCGGAGCGCCAGGATTTCGGGGTCGTAGGTGATCCCCTCATCGCCGCAATTCCAACTCGCGTTGTCGTCGGTGCCGTCCTGATTCGCCTCGCCGTTCGCTTCGTTGTGCTTTTCGTTGTAGCTCACCAGATCCCGCAGCGAGAATCCGTCGTGACACGTGACGAAATTGATGCTGGCTGACGGACGTCGGCCATCGTCCTGATACAGGTCGGAGCTCCCCGCCAGGCGCGTGGCGAGTTCCGCCACCGTTCCCCCGTCCCCTTTCCAGTACCGTCGCACGCAGTCGCGGTAGCGGCCGTTCCATTCCGTCCAGATCACCGGGAACCGGCCCACTTGGTAGCCGCCGTACCCAACGTCCCAAGGCTCGGCGATCAACTTCACCTGCGACAGAATCGGATCCTGGTGAATGACGTTGAAAAACCCACTCATCTGGTCGACATCGCCAAATTGCCGGGCCAGCGTCGCCGCCAGATCGAAGCGGAACCCGTCGACGTGCATTTCCGTCACCCAGTACCGCAGGCTGTCCATAATCAACTGCAACACACGAGGATGCCGCATCCACGGGGTATTGCCGCAACCAGTGAAGTCCATATACAGCCGGCGATCGTCTTGCAGATGGTAATACGACGTGTTGTCGAGTCCCCGCCAAGAGAGGGTTGGCCCGTTCTGGTTTCCCTCGGCGGTGTGATTGTAGACCACGTCCAGAATCACCTCGATACCCGCCGCGTGCAGCGTGCGGACCATCGATTTGAATTCCTGCACCATCAGTTCGGGATCGTGCGTCGCGCAGTACCGTGGTTCGGGGGCGAAAAAACCGAGTGTGTTGTATCCCCAGTAGTTCACCCGTCCCTGGCGTTCGAGGAACTCTTCATCAATGTGGAAATGGATGGGCAGCAACTCGACGGCAGTGATCCCGAGCGACTTCAGATGCTCGACCGACGCTTCGCTCGCCAGACCGGCATAGGTTCCGCGGAGCCGTTCGGGAACACCCGACATCAGCTTGGTGAATCCCTTGACGTGCAATTCGTAGATAATCGTCTGTTCCCACGGAACCCGCGGGGGACGATCATCCCCCCAGGTGAACGCCGTGTCGACGATTTGCCCGAGTGGCGCGAAGGGGGCCGAGTCGCGAATGTCGAATGACAAGTCCTTTTGAGGATGTCCCGAGGTGTATCCAAACAACGAGTCGTCCCACTTCAGGTTGCGCCCCACCGCGCGGGCGTACGGATCGAACAGCAGTTTGTTGGGATTGAAACGAAGACCCCGGGTCGGTTCGTAGGGACCATGTACCCGGTAGCCATACAGCGTTCCCGGTTTGACATCGGGAAAATAGCCGTGAAACACGTTGTAGGTCTTTTCGGGCAGATCGAAGCGAAACGCTTCGCGGGTGGCGTGCTTGTCGTCGAACAGGCACAACTCGACCCTTTGGCCCGCCTCGGAAAAGACGGCGAAATTGACCCCAGTTCCATCCCATGTCGCCCCGAGGGGATAGGGTTGACCCGGCCAGATCCGCATGAAGAGTCTCCTGAGTTCGACGGCGATGGTTTCACGACACAAGAGCGCGTCGCCATTGTAATGGCGGCGTGAGGGGAATACCGCCGAGTTCGTCCATTTTTCAAAGATCGCCAACGTCCAGGATCGAAAACAACGGCCACGACGATGCGACGAACTGGTCATTCGACTATGATTAGCGAAGTCCGGCTGTCCCCGACTCCGGTGCCGACTTCCCCGAAGAGAACCGCGTTGCCCGACCTCTCGCTGCCACCGATTCATCGGTATCTGATTCGGTTTCACCCGAAGCGTATCGCCCATGCGTTCACCGACGTGCTGATTATCGGCAGCGGGATCGCCGGCCTGCGCGCCGCGCTGGAGATCCCGGGGGACCTTGAGCAGATCGTGGTCAGCAAAGACCAGATGAATCAGTCGAACAGCGCCTACGCCCAGGGGGGGATCGCGGGGGTTCTCGACCCGGTTGACGAGTTTCAGAACCACGTCGCCGACACCATGGCGGCGGGCAAAGGGCTGTGCAACGAAAGCATTGTCGAAATGGTGGTCCGGGAGGCTCCCGAACGGATCCAGGAGTTGATTGACTGGGGGGCCGTCTTCGACATCGAAAATGGTGAGATCGCGCTGACGAAAGAGGGGGGGCACAGTCATCGCCGGGTGGCCCACGCGTTGCAGGACGCCACGGGCAAAGAGGTGATGCGGGCGCTCATCGCCCAGGCGCGGGGCTTGCCCAACGCCGCCATCTGGGAAAAGACCTTTATCATCGACCTGCTGACCCACGAGGGGCGGTGTCGCGGCGCGATTGTGTGGAATCGCGAACATGGCAAGACCCTGGTCTGGGCGAAACAAACGATTTTGGCGACAGGCGGGGCCGGCCAGATTTACCGGGAAACAACGAACCCGACCATCGCCACCGCCGATGGACACGCCGTCGCCTTCCGCGCGGGGGCCGAGATGCGCGACATGGAATTCATGCAGTTCCATCCCACGGTGCTGTACATCGCCGGCAGTTCCCGCCACTTGATTTCCGAAGCGGTGCGGGGCGAGGGGGCATTTCTCCGCGACTGCACCGGGTACCGTTTCATGGGAGATTATTCGCCGCAGTTGGAACTCGCCCCGCGCGACGAAGTCAGTCACGCCATCGTGCTCCAGATGGAGAAGACCCGCCACCCTTGCGTCTATCTCGATCTGTCGCACTTGCCCGTCGACTTGGTCCGAGAACGCTTCCCCCATATTGGCAAGGTTTGCAAAGAGTTCGGACTCGACATCACGCGCGACCTCATCCCGGTGCGCCCCGGGGCGCACTACATGATTGGTGGCTGCACGACTGATGCCGACGCCCGCACCTCGCTCCCCGGCCTGTGGGCCGCTGGTGAAGTCACGTCGAGCGGCCTGCACGGTGCCAATCGCCTCGCCTCCAACAGTCTGCTCGAAGGATTGGTCTTCGGACGGCGGGCCGGAATGAACGCAGCGGCTCACGCCAGCGCGACCCGCGACGAGTTTTCCGCCGTCCCGCTGGAAAGCGACTGGTCACACACCGGCCCCAAAGACGACGAACTCGATCTGACCGATTTGCGAAATTCCCTGGGGTCGGAAATGTGGCGCAATGTGGGAATTCAGCGCGACTTGGCCGGCATGGAGGCGGCCCAGAAACAGGTTGAGTTCTGGAGCAAGTATGTCGCCACGAAAGAATTCAGCGAGCCGCGCGGCTGGGAATTGCAGAACATGCTGCTGGTCGCCCGCCTCATGATCGCCGGCGCGTTGGCCCGCAAGGAAAGTCGCGGAACCCATTTTCGTCGCGATTTTCCGAAAGCGAGCTTGGAGACCGCCCGCCACTATTCCGTGACCGCCGCGTCGCCGGCGTCGGCCCTGTCACCCGGTTGATTCCATTCCCGTCCCAACGATCTGCCGCACCTCATGAGCCTTATCGAACAGAAACTGCGAGACATTGGTCTTGAACTTCCCGTCGCCCCGCCGCCGGTTGGGTTTTACGTCCCCGTCACACGGACGGGGAACCTGGTGATCACCAGTGGCCAACTCCCCTTTGTGGGACGCGAAATCGCCTTCGCGGGAAAACTGGGGGCCGACCTGCACGAGGCCGAGGGACGCGACGCCGCCCGAATCTGTATTCTCAACGCTCTCGCCCAGATCAAGACAATTGTTGGAAGTCTCGACAAGATCACCCGCGTCATCAGGCTGGAAGGGTTCGTTCATTCCGCGCCCGGTTTTCAAAATCAGCCGCAGATTCTGAACGGAGCTTCAGAATTGCTTGTCCAATTGTTCGGCGAGCCGGGCAAGCATGTGCGCAACGCGATTGGAGTCGCGGAGATGCCGTTGAACGCGGCGACGCAGATTGCATTGTGGGTTGAAGTGGCCTGATTCGGTTTGGTTGGAGTTCACCCGTAGGTTGTGTTGGCGGATGTCGGCATGAGCCAAGCTCGAATTCTGCATCGCTGGTCGCGCCAGATTCTGGGGGGATTGCGCCGACTCACCGCCGCCGAGCTGGTCGTCTGGAGTTCCTGGATCGGGCTTTTGTCGTCGGTCGAATCGCTTGGACGGCGGTTCGATTCCGAGTGGTTCGATCTGGGAGCGGGGCTGACGCTGCTCGCATGGCTGACGGCGACTGTCGTTGTCCACCACGCCCGCCCCTTGAGCGTCGTCGCAGCGGTCATCGGTCTATTTCCCGAGAAAAAGTGGTGGCGTCGGTTGCTGTCACTCGACTGGGGGGTCGACCTGCGGCGGACACCGCCGATTCGCCGGGTGCTACCGGCGATCTGGAAGCGGATCGCACTCGCCATTGCCGCCCTCACCGTGGCAATTCCGGTCGCTGCCGTCGGAATTCCCGCAGGAACGCGGGCTTGGCTGGTCTCGCGATTCTACCTCGCCTATCTGCTTCCCTGGACACTGGTGCTGGGAACGTCGTTGTTCCTGATGACCGTACTGTTGTTTCTGGTATGGGCCGAGATTCACGACCAGGCGGTCACTACATTTGACGGCCAGGGGAGACGTCCCGTTCGTCGTGAGGTTCTGGCGATGGCGACTTGCAGTGCGGCATTGCTGGCGGCCGGGGCGCTGTTTCCCGCGTGGATACCGCTCACGGGAATGTTGTTGATTCTGGCGATCGTTTCCGCAGGACTCTGGTCCACCAGTGCCGATCTGGTTCTGGTCTGGCGGCAGGAACATCGAGGAAGGCACGGCTGCTTCGACGGTCGGTTGTTCATCTGGTTCCAGGCCGCCGCCATTATCTGTCTGCTATCTGATCTCGTGTTGCTGATGGGTGGGGGACATGAACTGCCCGGGGTGGGTGACTGGCACTTCGTTCCCATGGTCTCTGATGGCAGAGTTTTGGAACCGGCCCGAATTCTCGCCCGGATACTTGCCTGGCTGTCGTTGGGTGGGACGGTCGCCGTTGGAGTCGACGCGCTTCGTCTGGCGATGCAGGGAATTCGCTTCCACCCCGGCCGAATGGCCAAGGCCGAGGGACGGACGTTGAGTCCCGCGGCATCGTTCGAAGTCCGCCGACCGGTGGAGATTCGTTGCCGTCGCAAGCTATTGCGCGGTTTCGAACGCCTGTTCAAACGGGTCGCCCGGCGCAAACTCCCCAGCAATTCGGGCCTGCTGATCGGTTTGCAGCACTGGTTTGTACAGGGGTTGCGCAGCGACGCCGCCGAGGATTACCTCACCGACCGCGACGCGACCGTTTTCGACGGAATCATCGGCCGGCCCTTCCATCGGGTCTTTCCCCGACTCGCCCGATTCCATTATTGGCAGATGACAACCGCTTTGGAGATCGATTTGATCTATGTCGAACGTTCGGTGTCGTTCCGCCGATTCGTCCGGGTGCTTCGGCAGATCTTTGAGATCTATGACATGCACGGGGGAACGGTGCGTGCGGAAGACCGGCACTTTTTGGGTCTTCCCGGCGTGAAAGTGATTATTCACGACGTTGACGCCGGCACGATTCAACCGAGCGAAGTGACCCCTCCCGACCAGGCGGGATACCCGGAACCAGAGTTTCGAGAACTCGACCGGGCACGGGTTCTGCATGTGTTCCGCGATCGGCAGGAAACAGAAGTGGATGATCCGGTTCCCACCGAGTCGAATTGGGCACCGGATGTGTCGTTCATCTGACTTTTAGAAAATCATGAACATTCGACCGATTTCGTAAAGACGATTTGAGGCGAATCGCACTTATATGGGTATCAGTCCTTCATTGACCGGCCTTCACGCCAAATGACCTCCGCCCCCTCCGAATCGCCAGCCGACCAAACAGACGAACAGTCTGCCGAACTTGCCGCCCTGGTCCAACAGGCCGCGTCGGGTGATTCGGCGGCCTGCGACGCATTGTTCTCGCGGTTTCGCGAGCGGTTGAAGCGGATGGTCCACTTGCGGATGAATCGCCAGCTTCAAGGCCGGGTCGACGATTCCGACGTGGTGCAGGAAGCGAGTCTCGATGCGGCCCGTCGACTGGCGGAATACGCCCAGGAACCACAGCTCTCGTTCTACCTGTGGTTGCGCAATCTCACCGGAGCCAAACTGCTGGAGATCCATCGTCGGCATCTGGGAACGCAAATGCGCGACGCCGGCCAGGAAATTTCGCTGTACCGGGGGGCGCTTCCCGAGGCGAATTCGATGTCGCTGGCGGCTCAGTTGCTGGGAACCGTCACCTCTCCATCAGAACAGGCGATCCGGGCCGAGACGCGCATCTTCGTTCAGGAGGCTCTCAATTCCATGGATCCACTGGACCGCGAGATTCTCGCGCTCAAGCACTTCGAACAATTGAGTCTCAACGAAATCGCGCAGGTTGTCGGGCTGTCGAAAGCAGGAGCGGGCAGCCGATATCTGCGGGCGATCAAACGGCTCAAGAATACGCTGTCACAAATTCCCGGGTTTCAGGGGGGGTGGTAGTGACCATGGCGATCGGCATCGACCCCACCATCGACTTCGCGTTCAAAAAACTGTTGGGCAGTCCTAAACATACGACGATCACGGTGCATTTTATCAACGCGGTTCTGGAGGGATCGCCGCGCATCACTTCGGTGGAGTTTTTGGATCCAATCCTGGGTCGGGAATCTAAAGGAGACAAGCTCTCGATTCTGGACGTCCGTGCCCAGGATGACCACGGTCGCTGGCTGAACATTGAGATGCAGACGCGGCTTCCGGTCGGCTTCCGCGAGCGGTTGACTTACTACGTCGCCTCCCTGTACGTCGGTCAATTGGGGGAGGGGGAAGAATACACGACATTGCGCCCCGCGATCAGCATCTGCGTACTCGACCGGTTGCTCTTTCCAGGCGTTCCGGACCTGCACCTCGATTTTCGCCTCCAAAATGCCCGTACTGGCTTGGTCCTCACCGACAATCTGCAGATTCATTTGCTCGAACTTCCGAAGTACAATCTTGGAAGTGAGTCCATCGTCGAAGCGACCGCCCTCGAAAAGTGGATCTACTTCTTCCGATACGCGGCGAAGCTCACACCAACGGAGATCGCCGGACACCTCACCGACCCAGTGTTCACAGAAGCCGCAGGAGTGCTAGAGATGATTGCCAGGACACCCCGAGAGAAACGGTTCTACGAAGCTCGTTTGAAAATGGAGCGCGATGAAAGGGCGAAACTTGAATATGCGAAGATTGAGGGACGCGGGGAGGGACTTGCCGAGGGACTTGCCGAGGGACTTGCCGAGGGAATCGAGAAGGGAATCGAGAAAGGGGAATTTTTCGGCCGAATTCGACTGCTGGAGCAGTTGCTCGGTCGGCCCGAATCGACGTCCAGTGAGCTTGCGAAACTGAGCATCGATCAGTTGTCAGAATTGGCAAATCGACTCCAGACCCAACTCCGCGAACGCCGCTGAAACATTCACCGGCGAAGTCCTCGCCGATTACCGGTCAATCAGAAACGACTTTTTGCTCGCCGCCAGCTCGCGCGGCACCGCTACCGGCGCGCCCTGAAATCGTAGTTTCGCCGCTTCCCGTGTCATTTGCGCACAGGCACCCAAACTGTTGATCAATTGTTCTTGGTTCGTTCCCGGATCTTAGCAAAAATGTCCCACTCCGAATCATTCTCCGGCGAAGTCCTCGAATTGGCGGAGGAATTCCTCGCGCGGTACCGCAAAGGGGAGCGCCCGTCGTTGGCGGAGTACGTTGAACGGTACCCGCATCTGGCCGAGCAGATCCGCGAGGTCTTCCCGGCGATGGCGCTGATGGAGAATATCGGCATCGAAGAATCGGCCCCGGCGGCCGGTCACCAGGACGGGGCGCGGTCGTCTGAGCCGGAGCTGAAACAACTGGGTGACTACCGCATCATCCGCGAAGCGGGGCGCGGGGGGATGGGGATTGTCTACGAAGCCGAGCAGGTCTCGCTCGGCCGGCATGTGGCGCTCAAGGTGCTGCCGAAGCAACTGCTGCTCGACAGCAAGCAGAAACGCCGGTTCGAGCGCGAAGCGAAGGCGGCGGCGAAACTGCATCACACGAACATCGTCCCGGTGTTCGGCGTTGGCGAACACGACGGAATGCAGTACTACGTGATGCAGTTCATCCAGGGGCTGGGGCTGGATCAGGTGCTGAAGGAACTGCGACAACTGCGCGAGGGGACGAACGCACAAAAGGAAAAAGCAAATGGCGTTGGAACGGCAGCGGAGATGGCGCGGTCGCTGATGGAGGGGGCGTTCGAACGTACGGTGATCGGTGCTGAGGATCCGGAAGCGGGAGGAGGCATCTCCAACGTCGCCACGCAACTACAGCCGGGCGTGCCAGGGGTTGGGAATATTGCTGATGAGAAGGCCCCCGCCTCGACCGATTCGTCGATGGGATCGTTGTCGGGATCGTTGTCGGGTTCGGTCGTGCTGCCGGGCCAATTCGGTTCCTCGTCCTCGGCGAAAGTGCGGAAGGCGACGTACTGGCAGAGCGTGGCGCAGATTGGCGTGCAGGTCGCGAGCGCCCTGCAATACGCCCACGACCAAGGGATTCTGCACCGCGACATCAAACCGAGCAATCTGTTGCTGGATCTGCGAGGAACGGTCTGGATCACAGACTTCGGCCTGGCGAAAGCGAACGACCAGCAGGAGATCACCCACACGGGAGACATTCTGGGAACGCTGCGTTACATGCCCCCCGAAGCGTTCGAGGGAAAGAGTGACCCCCGCGGCGACGTCTATTCGCTCGGTTTGTCGCTCTACGAACTTCTGGCACTGAAACCGGCGTTCGAAGAGAACAATCGTCACCGCCTGATTCACCGGGTGACGAACGCCGACATGGCCCGGCTGGAAACGCTCAACCCCGAAATCCCCCGTGATCTGGCGACGATTGCAGGGCGATTGCGCCATATTGGGTAATCTGCGATGATTGGGCGACAAGCTTCCCAAGACCACTGATGGACGTTGGCTTGTTGAGAAGTTACTTGAACAGGATTGCGTGTGATGCCCACAACAAAGTCAGCTCGGATGAAG
>JAPLOC010001298.1:0-1864 GCA_026692825.1 Planctomycetota bacterium
GTCTGAGTGGTTGCGGTCGCATAACTCACTCTTCCGGTTCATCACCCGCGTCATCGACCTCCACACACCGCACGCTGCGGGCGATTTTTTCGAACATCGGGTCGGTCTGTTCAAACTCGGCGTCCGTTCCCTGCCAGAGCAACAGTCCCGTGAAGCGCGGGGACTTGAAAGCCCGCACCCGGGCCGAGTTGGTCATCTCCAGACAAAAGAACTCGACATCCCAGGCGACCGCCGACCGTTTGCCCACCCGCGCCTGCGCGCGGTAGACGTCCAGTTCCGGATACTCTTCACGAAACGCGTCCAAGGCCGCCTCGGCGACCTCGGCTGGCTCGGGTCGATCTGTGAACAGGCACAATGTGAGGAACGATGTGCCGGGGCTGCTGATGGTGATCGTCACCTGCCCGGGTTCCGCCTGCTCGGCGAGTTCCCAGCGCGGAGGGTAGATGAACGAGATGCCGTGTTTCGCGTAACGGGCCGACATGATTGCGATTGGATGAAGCTTGAACGGTGCAGGAGAATTGGGGATCCACGCGGTTTGAGTGCGCGTGGGGTGTGGGCCGTTGTGGGGTCCGTCAGGAGCCGCCCGGGCGCGGTGCGCCAGGGTCGCTCCCCGGCTGGGACGGTCGCACACCCCAGCGCAGTGCCTGATCACGCTGCTTGCGGATCTGCTGAATCCCTTCCATCAGCAACTGCAGTCCTTTGGAGAGCAATCGCAACGCTTCATTGTGGCGTTTGGCCGCCAGGTGCGTCTTCGCCTGCTGAAACGTGGTGTCGTATTGTGCCCAGTCGATTGCCCAGCCGTCGTCCTGTGCAGTCCGTTGTAGCGCGCTTTCCAGGGCGGCGATCTCTCCCAAGAATTGCGGGGTCAGCTCGGCGCTCGCCGTTCGGTAAGGTTTTCCCGGTGCCATTTCGGGAACCAGTGACCGCGCTTGTTCGGTGCGTCGCTGACGCAACCGGAACAGAATCAGGCCGCCACACGCCAGATTGGCCGCCGCCATCAAGAGGTGGCCGGCGATGCTCAATGACGTCGGAACCAGAACCAGCCCGACCAGGAACGCCGACACGACCGCGACCCAGGCGAGAATCCAACGCCAACCCGCCAGCGATCGTCGTGGGATCGCGGCGATCTCGTCGGAACTCCACTCCTGAGCATGTTCCGGCAAGGGACCGACCCGCGCCACGACGACTGTGATGTTATCGGGTCCGCCGCGCAGATTGGCGAGATTGACGAGCATCCGACAGGCGTCGGCTGGTGCCAGCGAGCCGGCGATCGCTCCGATTTCGGGGTCAGACACTTGGCCCGTCAGGCCGTCACTGCACAGCAGATAAACATCTTGGGCTTCGACATCAAACGGACCTTCAACGTCGACCTCGACTTGCGGCCCCGGTCCCAGACTGCGGGTGATCACGTTGCGGGGTTCGTTCCGAAAGATCTCTTCGGGCGACATCGTTCCCTGTTTGAGCAACTCCCACTGCAGGCTGTGGTCAAACGTCAGTTGGTCAATCTTTCCGCCGCGAATGCGGTAACAGCGACTGTCTCCCACATGGGCGACAACCGCACCCTCGTTGTACAGGACCAGCGTCGTGCAGGTGGTTCCCATGCGGGTGAAATCGCGATTCAGTTCACCCCGTTCATTGATCGCCGCGTTGCCCGCGATCACCGCGGCACACAGCGCCTCGCTGGGAGATTTTTCCAGGAGTTTGGAATACGTGTGGGGGATGGTGTCGGCGGCGATTTTGCTCGCCAGTTCGCCAACGGCGTGCCCCCCCATGCCGTCCGCCACCAGGAACAGATGCCCGCGCGATTCCCAAGCCTCCGAATCGGGCGCGATTTGGACGGCGTACGAATCCTGATTATTTCGTC
>JAPLOC010001298.1:1894-27844 GCA_026692825.1 Planctomycetota bacterium
CCAATATCGCTGAGCGCTGCGAATTCGACCTTCTGCTCCCAGCGCATGTGATGGATTTTTCGCGGACGGAATCAACACGATCGATCGGCGACGCACCGGTCGAATTTCGATAAGTATAGCCGACTGTCGTGTGAGTTGGCACGGTCAGCGAGGGGGGAGATCAGAGGGCGAGTGAGCGGGGTTGGCAGGCGGACAACCGTCGTCCTTGGGGTATTCTGCGGAAACCGATATGTTCTTGCGGATTCCACCAGCGCGAATTTGACAGCGTCAGATCCGGAAGCCTTTCCTCAGTGAGTTTGATCATGTCGATGCTCTTGCCAGCAGTCGCTCGGGCCGCCGAACGGATTTCCGCGTTGGGGCCGTTGGATGGCGGGGAATATGAATCAGCCGGCGTCGCCCTGGCTGACTGGATTCGATCGCGGCTCGCGAATGGACGGCCGGCACCGGTCATCTTTGTCTGCACGGGGAATTCGCGACGCAGTGTGCTGGGAGCGGTCTTGGGGAATGTCGCCGCCGGGTGGTACCAGTTGCCCGGGGTGCGTTGTTACAGCGGCGGAACAGCACCGAGCGCGCTCAACCGGCGAACGATCGCGACGCTTTGCGCACTGGGAATCGAAATCGAACCGACCGGCGAGCAGGCACCCCGAGGAGCGGAAGGGATCGAAAATCCGATCTATCGGATCCGCTGGGGAGCAGATGCGGGAGAATCGACAGGGCAGATGCTCGACTTTTCCAAGCACTACGGGACGACACCCAATCCGCGCGAGGGGTTCGCCGCCGTCATGGTCTGCGACGAGGCGGATGCCGGCTGTCCGAATGTCGCAGGGGCGGCGATTCGGATCCCTGCGAAGTTTGTCGATCCGAAAGTGGCGGATGACACTGCGGAGGAACAGGCGACCTACGCCGCCCGGCGCGATCAGATTGGCAGATTCGTGTTTGGCGCAATGGAAAGAGCCGCGCACTCAACGAGTGCGCGGCCCTGAGGACGCTATTTTACCAGACGCGACGGTGGTTAGCTTCGACCACGCCCGCGNCCGCGAGCGCGGCGGTTGCCGCCACCCTTACGGGGAGGCGCTTTGCGGGGTCCACTTCCTTCGGTGGTCGCGGCGGCTCCGGCTGTGCGGCCGTTCCAGTGCGACGTGCGACCTGCGGGAGTTCCGCCGGAATGCGAAGCCGACTGTCCAGCCGCCACTGGGCGACGTTCGCGAGAACCCGACGAGTGTGAACCAACACGGGGGGCACCTGTTGCACCGGCGCCTGGACCGCCTGCGGGACGTCGGCGACGGCGACGTTTGCCGGCACCTTCGCCCGACTCATTCGCTCCGGTCAGATCGGAAGGAGCGCGGTCCCGAACCGGGCGATGCACTTCCACACCCGACCCGAAATCAACTTCGTCTTCCGCATGAATCTCGGAGAAGACTTCCTCGGCCTCTGGTGACGCGACCGGGTGATTCGGCAGATTCTGGCAGACCGGAATCGGCTTCTTCATCAGGCGTTCGATCGCCTTCAGCATCGAGCGTTCAGCCGGATCGCAGAACGCGATCGCCTGGCCGGTCGAGCCGGCACGGCCCGTACGGCCGATGCGATGGACGTAAGTTTCCGGCTCGTGCGGCAGGTCGAAGTTGAAGACGTGAGAGATATCGTCGACGTCGATTCCCCGGGCGGCCAAGTCGGTCGCCACCAGCACTCGCAGCTTGCCTGTCCGGAACCGTTCCAGCGTGCGCTGGCGGGCGTTCTGACTCTTATTGCCGTGGATCGCGTCGGCGCGGATGCCATATTGCATCAACTGACGAGTGATCCGGTCTGCACCGTGCTTGGTGCGGGAGAAGACGATCGATCGGCTGACACCCGGGGTCTTGAGGAACCCTGCGAGCAGCGTGATCTTCTTGGGCTTCTGAACGAAGCAGATCGACTGTTCGATCAGTTCGGTCGTCGCCTTGACGGGGGCGATTTCGACCCGAACCGGATTGTGCAGCAGATCGTCGGCGAGCTTCCGCACTTCGGGAGGCATGGTCGCCGAGAAGAACAGCGTCTGACGTGTCTTGGGGATCTTGGCGATGACGCGACGAATATCGGGCAGGAACCCGATGTCGAGCATGCGGTCAGCTTCGTCCAAGACGAAAATCTGCAGGTGACGCAGATCGATGTAGCCTTGCTCCATCAGATCATTCAGACGACCGGGAGTGGCGATGAGGATATCGACACCCCGCTTGAGCGCCTGAACTTGAGCGCCTTGACCAACACCGCCAAACACAACCGTGCTGCGGAGCGTGGTATTGCGCCCGTAAGAGGCGAAGCTTTCGCTGATTTGCAGGGCGAGTTCACGCGTGGGGGCGAGAACCAGCACGCGGATTTTGCGACCGGCCCCAGCGGGGGGATTTCCATCGGCAGTCAACCGGTGCAGAATCGGCAGCGCGAACGCCGCCGTTTTACCGGTACCAGTTTGGGCGCAACCGAGAAGATCGGTTCCCGCCACAACATGCGGTATGGACTGTGCCTGGATGGGAGTCGGAGTGGTGTAGCCTTCGGAAGTAACAGCGCGCAGAATGGGCTCAGATAGCCCGAGAGCAGAGAATGACATTCGTGTCTCGTGGGGATTCCAGGACCGAATGTCACAAACGCGAACTGCGTTCGAAGAAACGCCATTGGACCTGGCACTTATCCAATGGCAGAAGCGCAGAGGATTGAAGTACCAGAAGGATAACAAGCTGGTGGGGAAAGTCCAGCCCGAATCGGAAGTCGATGGGATTTGGACTCGGTGAATCGATGCAGGCGGTCATTGTGATTGATATGTCTTATCGGCGAACTTGTGGAAAATATCGTGAATGCGAAAGGTAGCAGCTTGACCGGTGGTGTGAAGCGGGACTACAAAACCAGTTATGTCAGCGAACTTTCTAACCACTTCTGGTGGAGTTGGCTGTGTCCGTCCCTGAGGACGCCGAACTGTGGGGGCCGTTTCTCAACCGGTCGCCACAGAAGCGTTTTCGCTTCTTCGGAGAGATTCATGAATTTCACGAACTGGCTATCGACATCCCTGGTCGCGGTGGCGCTGGGCGCCGTCATGGGATACAGCGTCGCGACAACTGAACCGCAACCGCCGGTCGAGAACAAACCCGTCGTGGTCCGGCCGTTGACCGAAGTTCTGACTCCGGACTCCGCCGACGAGACTCCCGCTGAAGCGGCGTGCTGTTCGAACAAACTCAGTCGAGGCGACCAGTTGGCCCTCGCGGGGCACAACGAACTGGTGGCGGCGGCTCTGGCACAAACGGGCAAGAAGCCGAACTTCGTCTTCATCTGGGGGGACGACATCGGCGTTCACAACATCAGCGCCTACAACCACGGGATCATGGGGTATCGCACCCCGAACATCGACCGGATCGCCAAAGAAGGGGCGCTCTTCACCGACTCCTACGCTCAGCAAAGCTGTACCGCCGGTCGCCATTCCCGACTGGTCTCCGACGATCGCCGACCTGCTCAAGGAGCAAGGTTACGCGACCGGCCAGTTTGGTAAAAACCATCTCGGGGATCGCGACAAGCACCTGCCGACCGCCCATGGTTTCGACGAATTCTTCGGCAACCTCTACCACCTGCACGCGGAAGAGGAGCCAGAAACCTACTACTACCCGAAGGATCCTGAATTCCGCAAGAAGTTCGGTCCGCGCGGCGTGTTGCACTGCTACGCCGACGGTCGGATTGAAGACACCGGGCCACTGACCCGCAAGCGGATGGAAACAATCGACGAAGAGGTTCACAAGTTCGCGATGGACTTCGTCGACCGCCAGGTGAAGGCCGAGAAGCCGTTCTTCCTGTGGTACAACAGCACCCGTATGCACGTCTGGACCCGCCTGAAAAAGGAATCGGAAGGGAAGACCGGAATCGGTCTTTATCCGGACGGAATGGTGGAACACGACGGCTTCGTCGGAAATGTGTTGAAGAAACTCGACGATCTCGGCATCGCCGACAACACCATTGTCGTTTACAGCACCGACAACGGCGCTGAAACCGGTTCGTGGCCCGACGGTGGAACGACGCCGTTCCATGGTGAAAAGGGAACGAC
Source organism: Planctomycetota bacterium (assembly GCA_026692825.1). Classification (GTDB taxonomy): domain Bacteria; phylum Planctomycetota; class Planctomycetia; order Planctomycetales; family Planctomycetaceae; genus UBA10511. The sequence goes on from JAPLOC010001298.1 coordinate 5,952, forward strand.
CTGGGAGGGGGGATTCCGGATTCCTCTCGTCGTCCGCTGGCCTGGCGTGATCAAGCCCGGCACGATCGACAACAGCATCATCTCGCAAGAAGACTGGATGCCGACGATTCTGGCGGCGGCCGGTGAACCCAACGTCGTTGAGAAACTCAAGAAGGGCTATAAGGCCAACGGCAAGACCTTCAAGATTCACGCCGACGGTTACAACTTTCTGCCCTACCTGAAGGGAGACGCAAAAGAGCCTCCGCGTAAGGAAATCTACTACTTCGGCCAAGGGGGGGAATTGAACGCTCTCCGCGTGCAGGACTGGAAGATCCACTTCGCCGTCCAGCGCGGGAATATCGCAACCGGCGTTCGCGAGGTCCCTGGCTGGCCCTTGATCATCAACCTGCGTGCTGATCCTTACGAAAAGGCTCCGCACGAAGGGGAGATGGGTTACCTCCGCTGGTACGCCGACAATCTCTGGACGTTCGTCCCCGCCCAGGCATTCATCAAGAAATTCCTGGCGACAATTCCCGACTACCCATTCCAACCGGGAAGCAGCCTGAACGCCGCTGGCATCAACTACCAGACGCTCAAGGCGGCCGAAGTGCTGAAGATGCTTGAGACGCTTTCTTCGCCGAAGAATTAGTTTTTGAGTGGTCTTTGTGGAGAGGCACCCGCATGCGGGTGCCTCTCTTTTTTTCAACCACCCGCCTGAATTGCAATAGGGTGCCACGGCCAGCGACCAACGGGAGTCGGCCGTGCGATTGTCAATTGACGCCGCCACCGGAAACGCCGCCGATTTTGGTATTCCAGCGGGCGGTTGATTTTTTGCGCACCACGCGATCTGAGAAGCATTGTCGAACACCGGTACTGACTGTCTCACGGCGCACTCGAAATTTGAATTTCGTCGACCGCCAACCGTCCATCGGTATGCCAGCGGTCACCGCCACCGTTCTTTCCTTCACGGACTTTGTGAAAGTCGTCGACATACGACTGCTTTTTCAATTGTCCCGTCTTCAGTAAGTCGGCGGCGAGGTAATCGCGTTCCACGTCGATGTCACCATCGGTTTTGTGGGTGATCTGGCCTGTGGTATGGCTGAGTTCGACCCCTTTGTCGTAAATGGCCGCCCCAACCCACAACGGCCTGCCGTCGGCGTCGACTTTTTCCGATCGCCAGAATCGCACATGATGGCGCTGCCTGGGATTCGCGCCGACCGGCTGTTCAAACGCCAGATCCTGCTTGCGTCCCCAGAGGTAAAGATTGCTGACGGGGGCGGTCTCGTACTGGTGTTTGAGTACCGTCGCCTCCGCGATTTCGAGGCAGCTTTTCAGCGTCAATGGATCCGAAGGATACCATTTCGCCGCCACCAGAATCCGCATCACTTCCGTTTGCGTCCCGATCAGTGCGAAATTGAGCGGGTCCCCCGGAATGTCGTTTTTTGTTTCAGTGATGTTCGGGAGGTCGGCGAGCGCGGGATGCCGGGTCTCATACCGCCGCCACAACAACGGGACGACGATGTACGCGATCACTCCATAACAGACCAGAAGTGTGATTCCCCACTTCGTGAGCCGACGACGCCTGGCCACAGGTTCAGAGGCTTCACCGGCGGCAGAACGGTCGGTGCCGGAATCTGGACGAATTGGGGCGGGCTGATCAGTGCTGGGAGAGTCGACCATCGAATTCGGGAAGATTGTGTGGGGGTGCAGTTTAGACGCACAGAGTCTAGCAGTTTTTCGTGAGCGCATTCGGAGTGCTGGGGATGTCATTTCCCTCAATCCACCGTAACTTGTGCAGCCTTTGGCGGAAGTAACAAATTCACGCCCCACATTTTCGTTCAATCGGAACCTGAATCGAATCTTCAGAATCGGAATTCTCCCAATGCTCCGATAATTCCTGTGACGCCAGGATGGTGCGGCCGGACACAGGCGGCTGACGACATGAGATCAATTGTTGGCGTGCTGGTAGCCCAGATCCAAATCCGTCGGGAGAGAGCAGGATGCTCACGAAAATCATCAAGCGTACACTACTGGCCGCCGCACTGGCCAGTTGTTCACAATCGGCAATGGCGCAAATCAATGCCGAAGTGGCGACTTCCGACGACGCGGGCGAATTCGCAGCGGAACTTCCTCCAGATCCCAATGCGTCTGGACCCGTGTCGCTGGGCGGGGCCGCCCCAGTGGACGATGACTGGAATCTCTGGACCAGCCCGACATTGACCGGGGACTGGTTCGGGCTGAGATCGAGTCTAAAAGAGTCGGGGATCCGGTTCGCCGGCCGGGAGACCCAGTTTGGGTTTGGTGTCGACGGCGGGATCCAGCGCCAGACGGTTCCGGCTTTGGGATATGGCGGTACCTTCAAATACACCGGGCGGGGTGAATATGACCTCATCTTCTCGCTCGAAAAGTTCGGCGGACTTCCCCACGGGACGTTGCTGGTTCGTGCCGAGCATTGGTACGGTCAGTACGGCAACGTCAGCTTGAATACGGGGGCATTTCCCCCTGCCGTGTTCGCGGCGGCGACTCCCACGGCCGCGAATGATCCCGGTTCTCTGTTCCTCACGAATTTTCTCGTCACGCAACCCCTGTCGGAAAAGCTGGTGGTCTTCGCGGGGAAAAGTGACGTTTTGGGGGCCGCCGACCAGGACATTTTCTCGGGGGGCGATGGAACCGATCAGTTCGTGAATCAGGCATTTGTCGCCAATCCCGCGTTCTTGCTCGGCTTGCCCTACACCTCTTTCACCGCAGGTGCCGTGCTGCCCCAGGAGTGGGGTTCGATCGTCGGTTACGTTCGCGATCCCCAGGACCGGACGCGGGACGTCTTTCGGCTGGACAACATGTTCTCTGAAGGGGTGATCGTCGGGACTGAAGTCAAGGTGAAGACCAACTTTTTTGAACTTCCGGGCGAACAGCACGTGGGGGGGATGTGGAAACATGTCGCTCTGACGAACCTCAACTTCGCGGAACCTCCTCCCGGCGTGTACCCCGAACCGACCGTACCGGGTTTTCCCACGTTGAGTGATTCGTACACGGTGTACTACGGATTCGATCAGTACCTCGTGCAATACGCCGGCCAAAAGGGACGGGGATTCGGTCTGTTTGGCCGGGCCTCAATCAGCGATGGGAACCCGACACCGCTGCGGTATTTCCTGAGCGCCGGTCTGGGGGGCGACAGCCCGCTGCGTCCGAATCGGGGCGACACGTTCGGTCTGGGCTGGTACTACGTCGGGGCCAGCACGGAGTTTGGCGCGATTCCGCAGTTCGTGTTTGGACCTCGCGACGGAACGGGCCTCGAGGCCTACTACAACATTCAAGTCACGCCGTGGCTGAATGTCACACCCGACTTGCAGTACATCCACCCCGAAGCGGGCGCGATCGCGGAAGATGCGTTTGTGGGAGGGTTGCGGGTCAATATGAAGCTGTAGCTCGCGACAGGACATCCCGACCCCGCGACCAGGGCGTGAACACCCCCCGCTGGTGGCGGGTCGTCTCCGCGGTTACGATTTGGCCCGGTTCCCACGGTTGAGTCGCGCGCCTCGGAAGCTTCAGCGTGGTCTTCAGTTCGTACCTGTTTCTGTTCTGGTTTTTGCCGGTCGCGTTGGCGCTCTATTACGGCGTGCCAATCCGCTACCGGCATTTGTCTTTGACGGTGACGAGTTACGTATTCTACGGTTGGGTGAAGCCCGAGTTTTGCTGGTTGATGCTGGTGTCGACGCTGATCGACTTCGCGGCGGGGCTGGTGATCGCGGGGCGAGACGCGGACGGGAGCGTGCCCATCTTGTCGCGGGGCGGTTCGCGGACGACACGCCAGAGAGTGGCGCTGTGCCTGGCGGTGGGGGCCAACCTGGGTCTCCTGGGGTATTTCAAATACGCGAACCTGGCGGTCGACACCTGGCGGATGCTGTTTCCGCTGGAGTCGGGGGGGCCGGCGGAGGCGTTGTGGCGGGTGACGTTGCCGTTGGGAATCAGCTTCTACACGTTTCAGTCGATGAGCTACACCATCGACGTCTATCGTGGCGAGGCGCGGGCGGTGCGGAACTTCGTCGACTTCGCCTGTTTTGTGTCGATGTTCCCGCAGTTGGTGGCGGGACCGATCATCCGGTATCAGGAAGTCGCCGACCAGTTGGCGTTTCGCACACACACGTTCGACAAATTCGCGCGGGGCGCGGCGTTTTTGAGTCTGGGGCTGGCGAAAAAAGTGCTGCTCGCGAATCCTTGCGGGCAGGTCGCCGACCTGGCGTTTGACAACGCACCGGTCGGCGTACTCGAAGCATGGGGAGGACTGCTGGGCTACGCGTTGCAGATCTACTTCGATTTCAGTGGCTATTCCGATATGGCGATCGGACTGGGGCTGATGCTGGGATTCATGTTTCCCAAGAACTTCGATTCCCCTTACCGAGCCGCCTCCCTCACCGAGTTCTGGCACCGCTGGCACATGTCGCTGTCGACCTGGCTGCGCGACTACCTTTACATACCGCTGGGAGGGAGTCGCCTGGGCGTCGCCCGAACGTATTTGAATCTGTTCCTGGTGATGGTTCTGGGAGGGTTGTGGCATGGGGCGGCGTGGAACTTTGTCGCATGGGGGGCCACCCATGGTTTCTGTCTGGCGGTGGAAAGGTTTTTGCGGGATCGGCAATGGCACTGGAATGGGCCGCGCGCGATTCGAGTCGCGACCACCTTTTTATTGGTGATGTTGGGATGGGTGCTGTTCCGCTGCGCCACGTTTCATCAGGCGCTCGATTACTACACCTCGCTGCTGGGAATGGCAACAATCCGACCGGGGACGATTCTGGTGGGGGGAATGATGTGGCAGCCCTGGACTGTACTGACCCTGGGACTCGCGGCACTTGTCGCGTGGCGCGGAATTCCCACCTGGGAATGGTCTCAATCCCTGACCCCAGCGAAGGCACTGTGCGCGATTGGCCTGTTTGTCCTGTCGATCGCCCTGTTGGCGATGCAGGAATACAACCAGTTAATTTACTTTATTTTTTGAAGAACAAGCAGATGCCCGCTTCCTCACGAAACCACGAATTCGATCGAGGACAGCGGCGCAAATTCCAATCGGATTCTCCGCCACTCCCAAAAGCAACGTCGGTAGAGATTTGTGATGAGGACAAATGGTCAATTGGAAACCCATTGGCGACCCCGGCAGGGGTCAGCGATTTCGCGCGTCGCAGACCGCGACCCCGGCAGGGGTTAAATCGATTAGCCCCGGGGTTGGGCGACAACGCGACAATCGACCCCGGCAGGTGTCGTAACCGATGTGGACCTACGGCGGGATGTTGGCATTTGAGCGAAATGTGTTTGGAAGTTTGGAAGGTCGCGCGACGGCGAATGTGACCCCTGCCGGGGTCAGACGCCCTGGCGGGCCAAAACCCCCGGGTCTCGATCGCTACGCGATCGTGACCCGGGGCTAATCGATTTAACCCCTGCCGGGGTCGCGGTCTGCGACGCGCGAAATCGCCGTATTAATCTTGGACTGGCTCTAATGTTCGCTCTTCAACCGTTGCCGAATTCGCTCGATCCGCGATTGCAGCTCGGCGTCGTTCTCCGCCTGCTCCGTGACCCGCTGGCAGGCGTGAACCACCGTCGTATGATCGCGACCTCCGTAGAATTTGCCGACTTTTTGGAGGCTCTCTCCCAGCAACTGCCGCGACAGCCACATCCCCACCTGACGTGGAAACGCGAACTGACGGGTTCTGCGATTCGAACGCAGTTCAGCCAGTTTCAACCCGAATTCCCCCGCGACCTCTTTCGCGATCTCCATCAACGTCAGATTCGGGACGAGCGCCTCTTTTTCGAGGTACCGCCTGACCAGCTCGGCATCAATCGGTCGGCGGTATTGCCGCGACATCGATTCAAGCCGCTGGATCACCCCACCCAACTCCCGGGCGCTCACCGGCATCGCGTTGGCTACCGCGATCAACGCGTCTTCCGGAATCGACAATTGGCGTCCCAATGCCAGCGCGGACAGGAGCTTCAACCGACTTTCGGCTTCCAGCGCCTTGATCCGGGCCGTGATCCCCCCTCGAAACCTGCTGATGAGTCGCGGTGGAAACCCCGCCAGCGATCCCGGCGGACAAACCGCCGTCCAAACAATTCCGGCCCCTTTGTCGCGCAACGCGATCACCAGGTGCAGCAGTTGCGTCAACGATTCGGGCCGCCCCTGCAAGACCTGCAGATCCTCAATCACCAGCAGGTCGTATTCCCGCATCGCCGACTGAAACAGCGGAATGGTCTGCAATGAAGAGGCTTCGGCCAACTGAGCCGAGAAGTCGGCGGCCGTCAGGATCTCGGCTCGGGCGTCTGGATTCCGCTGCTGAAACGACTTCACCCCAAACCGCACCAAGTGTGACTTCCCGCACCCGGCTGGTCCGGAGATGAAAACCGTTCCTTCGGACTCTCCTTGAAGCCAGTCCTCTCCCAGCCGGGACATCGCTTCGTACGCCACCCGGTTCTCGGGAAGCGGCAGAAACAATTCCGGTTTCGGCGGCTTTTTGGATTTTGTCGAAGACACGGCGGTTTTTCAGGCGGAGGAAGTCACCGCAAGTTGTTCGGGTTCACCAGACATCCGGCGCAGGCGGACGACAATTTCCGAAATGACGCGGATCGCCGCGTCGATCTCTTCGGTCGTTGTGTCCGCACCCAGGCTGAACCGTACGGAAGAGAGTAACACATTTCGTGGCTTTTTCATCGAGATCAGCACCGGTGCCGGCTCAGAGGCCCCGCTCGAACAGGCGCTCCCCAGTGAACATGCGACCCCAGCCAGATCGAGCGCCACCAGCAGCGCCTCGCCATCGACCCCAGGAAACGCGAGATTCAAGGTGTTGGGTAACCGCTCTGTTCTCGCTCCATTCAGCACGACCGGCGGACAGCGGTCGCGCAATCCCTCTTCCAACCGGTCGCGCAGACGTCTCTGCCGATCCATGCGCGCTTCCCGGTCGGCGTGGAACAGTTCCAGCGCCCGAACCATACCGGCAACTAAAGGAACCGCTTCCGTTCCCGGCCGCCGTTCCGCTTCCTGATGTCCACCGAACGCCGTTGGAGCGAGGTTCCAGCCCCGCCGAACCAACAAAGCCCCGGCTCCCCGCAATCCTTGAAACTTGTGCGCTCCGACCGCGAGTGTCGAGGCACCCAGCTCGTGGAAATTGACCGGGATCTTCCCCACAGCCTGCAGGCCGTCGACATGGAACGGAATTCGGCGGCTCGCGCAAATCTCGGCCAAAGGCGACAGATTCTGGATGACGCCGGTCTCGTTGTGCGCGAGAATCACACTCACCAGTCGGCAATCGGACCAGGGGAATTCGCCCCCGACGGCGTAACCTGCTGGCTCCAGCAGTCCATCGCTGTCGACCGGGAGGTCGACGAGAGAAAACCCCTGGGTTTCGAGCCAGCGGCACGTCTCGAGTACGGCCGGGTGTTCACCCGCGGTCAAGCCGATGTGGCCTGGGGATCCGCGCGTAAACCCCAACACGGCCATGTTGTTTGCTTCCGTTCCACCACTGGTGAAGACGACCTCGTCGGGAAACGCCCCCAGGAGTGCGGCGAACGATTCGCGGGCCGACTCAAGAACCTGGCGGGCACGTCGTCCGAATGTGTGCCGACTGCCGGGATTGGCAAACGCATCGCGCCACAAGCGCTGGGTCAATTCAACCACCTCGGGATGAGGAGGGGTCGTGGCGTTGTGGTCTAGATAAATCATGGTAGGGGTCGAGTTTGAGTCTATACGCCATTCTTTCCATCCCGAAACGTGACACGACAAACACAGAGAAACGTGCCATAGGCGGACGTCGCGATGCCGATAAATCCATTCTGCAGAACCGCCGGGAATACTTTGTTCCCCCAGTACGGACCGAGAAAGAACTCCGCGAACAAGACGTCCGAGAGATTGTCCGAATCGTGGCGAATTAGATAGATATAGACATCGAATGTCTGTCCCGGCTTCGAAGAGGGTTCAATTGTGTGAGTCAAAAAGATCTTGCGACTGTCGGTGTAGACTTGGCGTCGGCGGTTGCTCCAATCATCAGGCGTAACGGACTCAACGGGTGCAGCCGACTCAAGTCCAACGTCGTCTACAAGTGTACGCAGCGAGTTGACGCCCACATCCGCAACCGGAATGTCCTTACCAACTCTTGTCGCGTTCTTTTTGGCAAAATGCCGGGCGACGTCAGCCACGACGAATGTCGCCAACTGATCGGGGTTCTTAAACGTCTTACAAATGTGACGCCCCATCAGTGCGTTCTTGAAAGCTTGTAACTTTTGGCGGTTCTCTCCCTCATCAACAAAGGCGGGTTTGCAGGGTTCATTTTCGTCGACCAGATAGATCAGGCAAGGAAGGCGCGCATCGGCAGCGGCGTGATATTCCATTTCGGTAATGGAGATTTTCGATTGGTCGGGAATGAACCCATACCGATGCGCATAGATCCCGACAAAGAGGTCGCTTTCCTCGCGAATCAGGCGCAGACATTCATCGGCAGGGCGCTCGTCACGCGCGCCAAAGTTCTCCATCGAGACATCGCTCGCTCCATAGATTCGCAACCCTTCCCGCACGGGCACGCGGTGGTCGGCCAGATCCGTGAAGGTTGACGACAAAAACACTCGTTGGGACATCTGTTTCCCTCAACCGCGATTCACAAACTACTCAAAGTGGCTGTTTTCGGACTCGCGAGACCGAGCCACACCAAGATGCTAATTGACAGTCTCTGTCCCGCCGTTGTTGAGATCGATGACCACATCGCCGGTGTACTTCCAGAACCAGTCGAGCGCGTTGCCGCCCGTCAGTGTGTCGGCCGCGGAGCTGTCGTTGAGGAGCGTCAGGTTGGTCAGCTTGAATGTCCCGTTGAGTCCGCCACCATTGCGGAGGTTGTTCACCCGGGCGCTGTACAGAAGATCGCCGCGTGCCCATTCCGACAGAATCCCGCGAATCGCGGTTCGATCGAGGATCCTGCTACTCTCGTTGTAATAGGTGGTCGTCCCACCAATCACAATATCCTCGTCATCACCGCCATCGAGCGTGTCGGCACCCGAACCACCGAACAACAGATCCCGGCCACCGAGTCCCATCAACGTATCCATGCCGGCACCACCGAACAGCACATTGTTCGCGCTGTTTCCAGAAATGGTGTCATCTTTCGAAGTTCCCAAGACCATTTCGAACGCAGAAGCCGACGAAAGCGCCAAGCTGAGATTCGCGTTCACAACCTGCGTGGTGGTCAGCGCCAGATTCAACGTGACACCCACACTCGAAGTTCCCGAGAAATCGAGCAGGTCGATTCCTCCAGCGGTCGTGGCCGCCTCGATCAGGGTGTCGGTTCCCAAGGCGGTATCAGCGTCCATCAGATAGACGTCATCATCATCGCCCCCTGTCAGCGAATCGTTCCCCGCGCCCCCCAACAGGGAGTCGCTCCCCGCACCACCGGACAGCGTGTCATCACCGGGTCCACCCGTGAGCGCGTTGGCAAGACCGTTGCCGGTCAAGACGTCATTCAGGGAACCCCCGGTGACGTTTTCGATTTCACTCCCGGCACTCAGGGTCAATGTCAGGTTGGAATTCACGACTTGCGCCGTCGTCAGTCCCAGATTCAACGTGACAGATTTTGTCGTGGTCGAGGTGAAGTCGACGAGGTCGATTCCACTTCCCGCACCGTCGCTGATCGTGTCACTTCCCTGTTGAATGTCGGCATCGAACGGGTAAATATCGTCACCCGCTCCGCCAGCCAGCACATCGTTCCCGGGCCCACCTGTCAGGGTGTTGGTCAGACCGTTACCCGTCAGTGTGTCGTTGAGCGAACCGCCAATGACGTTTTCGAACACCGAGTTCGAAGAGAGGGTCAGCGACAGGTTCGAATTCACCACCTGCGTGGTTGTCCGCGAGAGATCAACCGCGATCCCCACCGTCGTGGTCGATGAGAAAATCAGTGTGTCGGTCCCCTCACCGCTCAGTTCCGTCAGTGTGTCAGTCCCCAACGCGGAGTCCGTGTCGAACAGGTAGCTGTCGTTCCCGGTGCCACCCGCCAACTGGTCGTTGCCCGGTCCGCCGGTGATGGAATTCGCGAGGGAGTTCCCCTTGAGCGTATCCCCCTGGACACCGCCGATCAGGTATTCCAACGTCGTGGCCGAGCCAAGCGTCAGGGTCAAGTAGGCATTGACGATCTGCGCTGCGGACTGACCCAAATCAACCGAGACCGCTTGTCCCAGAGTCGACGAGAAGTCGAGTGTGTCGGTTCCGCCGCCGGTTTCATCCAGCACGTCGCTGCCCAACGCAGTGTCGGCGGCGAACAGATACGTATCGTTGCCGGCACCGCCAATCATCTGATCATTCCCCGCCTCGCCCGCGAGAATGTCGCTCCCTCCATTCCCTGTCAAAACGTCGTCATCACCCCCACCGAACAACGAGTCGGCGTTGGTTCCCCCCGTCAGCGAGTCATTTCCCGCGCCGCCGAAAACGGAAGTCGCTTTATCAAACGCCGAGATGTTCACCGTGTCGGCGCCGGCGTGCGTGCGAATCCGCAATCCGGTCACGGTTCCACTCGTGTACGCCAACACCGCAGCGTTGAACACAAAATTCGAAGGATCGCTCGCGGTGAAGATGTCGGAACCCGCCGTTCCTTGAACCATCAACAGACCGCTCGACAGGTGATACGCTCCAGTCACGACCGCCGTGTTGTTGTCGTTGAAGCCGTCTTCAAACAGCACATTCGCCGGGTCGGCGACCGCCAGCAGGAAGTAGTCATCGGTGGGATCGGTCAGACCCGCTCCGGGCAACTTGACCAGCCCTGTCGTGGTTCCGATCGTCAGCGTTTTGGTGTGCGTCCCGACCGACAGATCCGCGGAGGCGGAAAGTGCCAGCGAGTACAGCGACACATCGCCCCCTGGCAGGTCGTCGGCCGACTGGAAGATCCCCAGCGTGAACGGGGCACTGATGGCGTTGGCGATCTCGTAGTTGACCGTCAGCGTGACCGAACCGTCCGTTTTGGCCGACAACACGCGGATATCGCTCTCCGCGACATTGGTGACGGTCACCGCCAGATCCTGTGTCGCCGACCGACCCAATCCATCGCTGGCACGGACTCGCACCAGATAAATGTTATTCTGGTTGAGATCGGTCGGACGTTCGAAGTCTGGGGCGGCCAGGAATGACAGCGCGCCTCCGCTGGTGATCGTGAATTTCGACTGATCGTCACCGCCGACGATGGAATACGTGACCGTTTGGGCCGGCAGGTCGGCGTCGCTCGCTCCGACGCTGAGGACAGGAATCGTATTCTCCGGAATGCTGACAGCCGACGATGTCGTGAAAACCGGGTCAAACTCGTTGACCGGAGTCACGTTGACGGTCAGGTTCTGAATCGTCGTTCCCCCAGCCCCATCACTGGCGGTGATCTGCACCAGATAGGCGTTGTTGTGGTCCACGTCCGTCGGGTTTTCGTAATCGGGTTCCGACACGAACGACAACACGCCTCCCGTGGTGATCGAGAACTTGGACTGGTCCGCCCCCCCCGAGATCGCGAATGTGACGGTCTGCACCGGCCGGTCGGCGTCAGTCGCGGTGACGGTGCCGACCGCTTTCACGTTTTCCGCGACACTGAACGTCTGTGGCGACGTGAAGATCGGGCTGTTGTCATTGGTGGGTGTCACCGTGATTGACAAGAACTGATTCGTCGTCCGCCCCGCGTTGTCATTCGCGGTGACCTGAACCAGATAAACGTTGTCCCGGTTGGAGTCGGTCGGGTTTTCATAATCGGGTGCCGATACGAAGGACAGCACCCCGCCCGTGATCGAGAATTTCGTGCGGTCCGCGCCCCCGGAAATCGAGTAGGTGACGGTCTGCGCGGGAAGGTCGGCGTCGGTCGCGTTGACCGTCAGCACCGTCGTCGTATTCTCGGCGACATTCGCGGAAGTGGCGGTTGTGAAGATCGGACTGTTGTCATTGACGGCGGTGACCGTGACCGTGAGGTTCTGGGCCGTCGTTCCCCCCATTCCATCGTCGGCCGTCACTTGCACCAGATAGACGTTGTCGTGATTGAGATCCGCCGGGATTTCGAAATCGGGATTCGCCGCGAACGACAGCGCGCCTCCCGAAGTGATCGAAAACCGTGCCGCGTCCTCGCCGCCGGTGATCGAGAACGTGATCGGCTGACCGGGTCGACTCGGCTCCGTCGCGGTCACGGTGAGAACGCTTTGCGTATTCTCGGCGACGCTGGGAGTCGCGGTCGAAGTGAAGACGGGCGCGAAGCCTGCCGGACGATTGCCAAAATTCAGCGTGTCGCGCACCTGATTCACGGCGAGACTGACGTTGTAAAGTCCCGTCGACGGCGTGGTCCGTTCATAGCCCGGTTGCAGAACATCATGCACGACAAAGTTGCCGACAGGCAGGTTGTCAAACCGGTACCGGCCCTGCGAATCGGTGGTGCGGGAGACTTCGGTCTCGAGCGTGGAAATCTCCAGGGACCACGAATTCAACGATCCCATGTCATTCGGCGAATCGTCGGTGACGCGGAGCGTCCAGACCCCGTTCGCCGAAGTTCCATTCAAAACCGCCAAGGGGGATTCGGGGCGATACGTGCCGAGGAAGGGAGCGCTGCCGGCAGTGATCGATGTCACCGCTCCGTCGTCGAAGATCGTGCCTGTGTAATGGTTCGACGATCCACCGTTGTCGGTCGTGAGTTCAATCTCGACACCGGTGGGGCTGATGAGAAACACATCCAGGTCGGCGTCAAACGTGTGCGAGATGTCCAACTGGACGTTGACGTCGGTGATCGATCCCAGCCCGCTCAGTGTCAGCGTTGAGGTGATCGTCGAAACATCGGGAATCGGAATCACATTATTGGAGTTGAACGTCGTCGTGGTCGGGACGTTCTGGTCGAACAACCCATTGTTGTTCTGGTCGAGAAACACCACCCAATTGGAACGCGGGTCGTCCCCCTGTTCCTGAATTCCGTCGCCGTTGCGGTCGTTGAAAACCGTGCCGGACAGAACACCGTCCCCATCAGTCACTGTCACGTTCAGGTCTTGGGTGGTGGTTCCCCCGTGTCCGTCCGAAGCGGTGACCTGGACCAGATAGACGTTGTTCCGGTCGGAATCGGTCGGATTCTCATAATCGGGCGCGGCGCTGAAGCTCAGAGCGCCAGCACCATTGATAGAGAACCGCGCCCGGTCCGCCCCTCCCGTGAGCGAGTAGGTGATCGTCTGGTTCGGTCGGTCGGCGTCGGTCGCCGCCACGGTCGTGACCGCAGTGGTGTTCTCCACCACACTCGCAGTTGTGGCTGTCGTGAAGACGGGCACATTGTCATTCACTCCGGTGACCGTCACAGTGAGATCCTGAATCGTCGTGTAGCCGTTCCCATCGTCGGCCGCGATCTGCACGAGGTACACATTGTCCCCGTTCGCATCGCCGGGAATTTCAAAATCGGGAGGGCTGATGAACGACAGCGCCCCGGACGGAGTGATTGTGAATTTCGCCTGGTCGGCACCATCGAGGATTGAATACGTGATCGTCTGCGCCGGCAGGTCTGCGTCCGTCGCGGTGAGATTCAGGACGGCTGTCGTGTTCTCGGGAATCGTGGGGGTCGCCGTCGAGGTGATTACGGGGGGGAAGCCGGGCGCTTTGTTCCCGAAATGGAGTCCTCCCTGGACTTCGTTCACCCCCAGCGACAACGCGTAGTAGCCCGTGGCGGGAACCGTCTGCTCGACCCCGCGCGGCACCACCTCTCGAATCACAAAACTCGCCACTGGCAGGTTGTTGAAGTTGTACACCCCCTGGTCGTTGGTGAGCCGCGATTCTTCCGAGACCAGCGTCGTGATCTGTAGCGACCAGGCTTTCAGAATTCCGATGTCCTTTTCCGAGTCGTCGGTGACGCGCAACGTCCAGAGACCATTCGCCGATGTGCCCACGAGGCTCGCCAGCGACCCCTCGGGCCGGAACGAGCCGGCAAATGGCGCGACGCCATTCACAATGGAAGTCGCCGCCTGATCGTCGAACACGGTCTGGTGGTAACTGTTGCCGGCCGCCCCGTTGTCGGTCGACAATTCGAACTGCGTGCCATCGGGGCCGGTCAGATAGATGTCGAGATCCGAATCAAACGTGTGATCGATATCGATCACCACATTGACGTCGACCACGGTTCCCAGTCCCGACACGTTCAAATTGGAGGTGACCGTCGTGAGATCGGGAATCGGAATCGGAACAGCGGTCGCCGCCACCGTGGTGGTCTTGAGCGTGGCCAAAATCACCGTGGCACCGGCCCGACCGGTCTCGCCCGGATCCTGGATCTGGTTCGCGTTGATGTCGTTGAACACAATTCCGCTGAGCTGCCCGTCGGCGTCGGTGACAATCACCGTCAGATCCTGAACCGTCGTGCGTCCCAGTCCATCGCTCGCAGTGATCTGCACCAGATAGATGTTGTTGCGGTCGGCGTCGGTCGGGTTTTCGTAGTCGGGCGCGGTCCGGAACGCGAGCGTGCTTCCCGTCAGTGAAAATTTCGCCTGGTCGACACCGCCGGTGATCGAGTAGGTGATTGTCTGCGTCGGTCGGTCGGCGTCCGTGGCGGCGACGGTCAAGACCGCCGTCGTATTCTCGGGAAGACTCGGCGCGCTGGTCGTGATAAACACCGGGCTGTTGTCGTTGACCGGCGTGACGTTGACCGTCATGTTTTGCGTCGTGCGTCCCCCCGCCCCGTCGTCGGCGGTGATCTGCACTAAGTACGTGTTGTCGGTGTTGGCGTCGCCCGGGATCTCAAAATCGGGAGCGTTCACAAACCGCAACGCTCCGCCCGATGTGATGGAAAACAGCGCCCGGTCGACTCCCCCCGTGATCGAGAACGTCACCGTTTGCGGGGGCAGAGTGGGGTCGACCGCAGTGACGGTCGTCACCACAGTCGTATTCTCCGGTACATTCACCGAGGCCGGGGAGGTGAACACCGGTGGGAAGTTCGGATCTTTGTACCCGAAGTTCAAACCGTTCCGTACCTGATTCTGCGCGAGATTCACGCTGTACAGCCCGGACAGCGGTTCGGTCCGAGTGAAGAGGGGCTGCTGCACGTCGCGCACAAGGTACGCTCCGCCGGGGATATTGCTGAACGCATACGCCCCTTGCGAATCGGTCAGTACCGACACATCGTTGAATCCCGTCGTGATCTCGAGAGACCAGGAAGTGAGCGTCCCCGAATCCACCGCGACGTCATCGGTGATCCGCAGGGTCCAGACACCGTTGGGATTCGTTCCGTTCAACACCGACAGCGGAGATTCCGGACGAAATCGGCCATTGAACGGAGCGATGCCGGTCGTGATGGAAGTCGGGGCGCTGTCATCGAAAATTGTGCCGATGTAATTGTTATCGCTGCCACCGTTGTCGGTCGTTAGTTCAATTTCCGTTATCAGGCCGGAGACGGTCAGCGTGGAGAAAACCGTCGAGTTGTCGGCGATTGCCAGGGGGACATTGTTCGACGAAACGGTGGTCGTCTGCAGGTTGTTGTCGTAGACACCGTTGCCGTTGCCATCGAGATAGACCCGCCAGTTGGGACGTCCGGGCTCACCCGGGTTCCGCCCCCCGCTGCTGTCGAGATCGTTGTAAACCACGCCTGCGATTTTGCCGAAATCGACGATGAGGTTCACAACCGCCACGTCATCAATGTACCAGCCTTCGCGAACATTCTGCGAGTCGGCGGCGAAGTCGAATTTGAACTGGACGTCCTGACCGCGAAACTGCGACAGATCAAACGACGCCGACTTCCAGCCCGTCGTGGGATTGGTCAGTTCCCTTTCTGACGTCCCCAGGCTGACGTCGGCCTGTCCAGGGGACGAGACGATCAGCCTTCCAATATCGAAAATCGCCTCGGCATCCAGGAAGTAATTGAACCGCAGCTCGGTCGGGCCGGTGCTGGGAATGTGGACTGTGGGCGAGACCGCGCGACCGGCGGTGTTGCTGCCATACAGCCCCCCGCCCGTCGGTCCCTCTCCCGAGCCGTAATACAGACTGTCGTCCGACGAGTGCCCGGGTTGATTTCCCCGCCCCAGCGATTGATGCCACTGTCCGGCGTTGGCCGCCCCGGTATTGTTGATTGTGAATCCATCGAGAGACGCGTTCCCCAGATCGTCGTTGAAGTCCGCGATATAAAGGACGTTGTCCAGGGCGATCGTCGCGGTGTCGGTGACCGTCGCGGGAGTGTTGGCTCCGGTCTTCGCGTCCTGATAGGTCACCGTAATCAAATCGCCGGGGGCCACGTTGAGCGTCCCGTCATTCGCTCCGACACCTCCCGCCGTCGTGATCGTTCCCCGGAAAATCCCCGCACCGCGCGCCGTGAGCGTGACGGTTTCGGTGTCGCCACCGCTGGACGCGACCGCGACATTGATTGACGGTTGCCCGTTGAGGTCACTGTCTTTGACCTCGATCTTGACCGTGCCTCCGACGGTGTAATAGGTCTTGTCGAAGGTGACCGTGCCTGTCGGCCCCGAAGGAAGATCAAACGCCGCCGTCACCGCCGTCGCGTTGGCGCTGCCGCCGTCGTAGGCGCTGAATCCCATGCCACGCCGGGCGAACGCGGTCCAGATTTCACCGGCGTTCTCCCCGCCCGTCAACGCCTCGTCAGCCGCCAGAATGGCGTCGCGGCCATCCAGGAACGACGGATTCGCCGGCTGGAGCTTCAACCCGTCCATCACCAGTTGCAGGGTCAGATTATTCCCCGCCGTTCCGGCATAGAGGTCCGAACTAAACCCGTTCTTGGCGATCAGCAGCCAGTTGAGATCCCACAACACGGACGTCCAGATTTCCCCAGCGTCGTGAACTTCCTGACTGGCGTTGTAGTCGGCGTAAGTGTGCGGATTGATCGCCATGTTGAAGCTGTAGGGATACTGCCGGATCCCCGGTCCCGTAATTGGCTGCCCCAGCACATACGTCCCCACACCGTAACCGGCGTTCTGCGTGTCCGACGCCCGTTGCAGGAACATCAGCGCCCAGAAATCGCTCCACCCTTCTCCCATCCCGCCGCTCTGGATCGCGTTGAGCGCATTGGCGTTCGCCGGCCCCCCGGTCAGCCGATTCGAAACGCCGTGCCCGTATTCATGGATGATCACCCCGTTGTCCATATCGCTGTCGCGGTTGGGATTCGTCAGGGTGAAAATGAACTGCTGCATTCGGGGTTTTTGGCCATCGGGCGGGGTTCCGAAATTCGCGTTGTTCGTTCCCGATCCATCCTGAGCGTCCGCCTGGACCGCATCATTCCCCAACCCTCCCCGGCCATAGTTATTGACCTGGAAGTTCCCCGACGCCTCGTCAAATCCGTACTGATAGTGAATGTCGTGCGCGATGTTGTTCATGTAGAACAACTGCGTGATAGCCGCCGACTGGTTGTTCGCCGGGCTCTTCGTTGGATCGAACGCGAAATCAAACACCAGTCCCGACCCGCCATCGGGCTGCGCCCCTCCCGTATTGTTGGCGTCGGTATCTTCCTGCGCCGACACGTTGTTGCCGGTCGTCAACGTTGACTCGGCCCCCAGCGCTCCGTTGGTATCGTGCCACCCAAAAGGAGACGCGATGGGGTCGGCGGGATCGACCACCAGCGTGCGGTTTCCGTCGTTCGGTGCCTCCGTCGGAATCGCCCAAACGTTGTACGACCCGGTGTTGGGAACCCCACTCGCCGCTGCCGCCCCGAACGAACTCCCAGACCCGCTTCCGGTCGCCCCTGACCCGGTTGTTCCCGACCCCGAGAGACTCGAACCCGCCCCCCCAGTCCCCGCTGTGCCGGCTGTCCCGCTCCCCGCCGACGAGCCTCCAACCGTCGACGTCGAACCATAATTCTCGTATTCGGTCCAATTGTCTTGCCGCAGGACGCTCCCTGTCCCCGCGTCGACATTCATGTCGAACCAATCCTGGGAGCCCGGAACCTGCAGATTCAAATTCCACGACAGATGCAATCCCCCGTCGGAATTCATCTGATAGACAAGTTGAACGGGGATTTCACCCTGCGAGACATTCCCCCCCGCGTAAACCTGCGATTCCGAAATCCCACCCAGATTCTGCTCCAGCGCCCCGACACGCGGCGAAGCGATCCCCACAAACGTCGCCGCCGCCAGAATTGCCTGTTGAGCATTGATGTTCCGCACACTCGTGGCGCGGGCGGCGAGACTGGGGAACAGCCTGCTGCCGGCCGTCAGAACCCGCCCGTCCGACATCACGCTCACATTCGCGTCCCCTCCGTCGACGTCGATCCCGTTCAACTGTTGCCGCAGGTAAACGTGCGTCAGCCCACTCGCCTTCGAAGTCGTGACCCCCGTCACATGAAAGCTCGCCACGTCGGCGTTGAGATAGCCAAACTCCGACGCGTGATCAACCAGAAACCGCTTGGCGATATCGACCGGAGCATCGGTCGACGGACCGGAGAGAAAGCCCCCGCTCATGTAGCCGTCGGTCTGCGCGGGAAAGCTGGCTGACTTCGACTGACCGGTCGTCGTGACCCCGACTCCCGCACCGAGTGCCTTGGAATCCTGGGTGGGATCGGGTGCCGCCAGCAGAACCCGCGACTCAAGCGATTCGATCTGGCAGGCGGTGAAGCTTCCCAATCCGCCCGCAGTTCGCTTGATTCGCCGGGCGGGAGCCTTCCTCCGACCAGACAACTTCGAACCGAACGACGCGTTCGAGAAACGGGCGAGCCAATGTTGGAGAAACATGTTCGTCACAGCCTTCAGGGAAGATCCCGGGAATCCGGGCGACAAGTCACAGAACTGACAGAAAGAGTCTACAACGGAATCTGACCTCTGCGCAACTGAAAAATCTCAATTCGGTCCGATTTTCTGTAACAACGATCGATGAACACTCTTCACGTCGGGGCACCCAGTCGACAACATCGCCAATTCCAGCTCTTCCCGCAGAAGTTCCAGAATCTTGCGGACCCCCGCTTCTCCATCAGCGGCGAGCGCCCACGCATACGGCCGGCCGATCAAAACCGCGTCGGCTCCCAACGCCAGCGCTTTGAGGACGTCGGTCCCCCTCCGAACCCCGCTATCCAACAAGACGGCAGCCTTTCCCTGAACCTCCTGCGCGATCTGTTCGAGCTGATCGATACTGGCGGGAACTCCATCCAGCCGTCTCCCGCCATGATTTGAGACCACGATTCCATCGAGCCCCAGCGATACCGCCTTGCGGGCGTCGTCCGGACGCAGCACCCCCTTGATCAACACCGGCAGCTTCGTGATCGTTCGCAACCAGTCAAAAATCTCCCAGGAAAGAGCCGGATCCCACGCCTGTTCGTTAAACGCCGTCAGCTCGGCGTCGCTCATCCCCGCATGGACGTCAAACCCAACATCCCGCAGATGTTTCAGCAACGTCGGCCGCGGGAGGGCGAATCGGTTCCTGCGGTCGGCGTCCTTCCGCTCTCCCAGATCGACCGTGACGACAATCGCCTTGAACCCCGCCCGGTCGGCTCGCTCCACCAGCCGGCGCGCGACTCCACGGTCTTTGGGAACGTACAGTTGAAACCACTTGGGCCCGTCACTGGCGGCGGCGATCTCTTCGACGCTGTTCCCCACGCTGCTGCTCATCCCAAAAATCGTCCCGGCCCGAGCCGCCCCCCGCGCCGACGCGAGTCCCCCGTCCCGGTGAAACAGGCTTTGGCCGGCGACCGGGGCCAGCAAGATCGGCATCGAAATCCGCTCTCCCAGAATCGTCGTCGACAAGTCCGCTTTCGCCACGCCGGTGAGCAACGGCGGCAGGATCTTGATCCGTTGAAAGGCCGCCGTGTTGTCGCGGAGCGTGACTTCATCGGTCGACCCGGTCGTGATGTAGTCATACGTCGGTGCCGGCAAGGCGGCTTTCGCCAATCGCTGAAAATCCTGCACGTTGACCGGCTCGGCACTCTGGGACGCTCCCACCGGTTTAGGAGTTTGGTTCTCCCCGCAGTCGCCTTCGGACTGCGGTTCCCCTGTATCGTCGGTCATCCCCGCTCGCGCAGGGTCCGACCCAACAAACGTTCCCATCACCCCGGCTCCCAAAGCAAGAAGTTTCGAAAAATCGCGGCGGTCCATGGCTGTGGCCTTTGGGGCGAAGGATGCGAATGACGCGTGAAACTCGGGGCGCGTCGGGAATTCCACGAACATCGCGGTCGGCGGTCCGTATGTCAATCTGCCGGCAACACTTGCCCGTCCGGGGTGAAAACACAATGCTGGCGGTTTGAGAACCGGGTCACGGCGACGGCCTGCCTCCCGTGAGTCGGCGGAACTCCCCCTGCGGAACAGAAGTGATGTCAAGTAACAAGAGCGGCACCGGCGTCGCTCGCTGGTCGGAACAATGGACTTGGTTCACCGTCGCGGGCGTCGTGCTGACGATCGTGATCGGCAGTTACATTCTGTTCGCGCAGGCCGCTCCCCCCAAATCGCTGGTGATCGCCGCGGGGGCCAAAGAGGGACAGTACCACGAATTCGCCCAGCGCTACGCACAGACCCTCAGTCGGCACGGGATCCAGGTGACCGTCCTGGAAACCAAAGGTTCGGTCGAGAACCTGAAACTGCTCCTCGACCCCGACAATGATGTCACCGTCGCGTTCGTTCAAGGGGGAGTCGCCACCCCCGATCAGAAGACCGACCTGCTGGCGCTCGGCAGCTTGTACCGCGAACCCCTCTGGATCTTCACCCGCGCGACCGGGTCGGACCAACACCAGCCGATCTCGCATGTCGCCCAGTTCGCCGGCCTGCGGGTCGCGGCGGGATCGGAAGGGAGCGGTACCCGACCCGTCGTGTTGCAGTTGCTCGAAGCGTATGACGTTCCCCGGGAAAAGGTCCACTTGGTGGACGCCGGTGGACAAGATGCCGCCGACCTGCTCGAACGGGGTGAAATCGACGTCGCCTGTTTTGTCGCCGGCTTCGATGCCGAATACGTTCGGCGGTTGGGGGCATCTCCCCGTGTGCGCCTGATGGGGTTGGAACATCAGCAGGCGCTCGCCCGCAGATTCCGGCAACTTTCTCCCGTGACTGTGCCCGCCGGGATGCTGAGCCTGGAAGGGCAGTCTCCCCCAGCGGATGTGAACCTGATCGCACCGACCGCAAACCTTGTGGTGACGGAAAACCTGCATCCGGCCTTGGCTTCGGTCCTGATGCAGGCCGCTGTCAGCGTGCATGCGAAGGGAGACGCGTTGTCGGAACCGGGCGAGTTTCCCGCGTCGCGGTATCTCGACTTTCCATTGAGTCCTCACGCCGAGAATTTCTATCGCAATGGTCCTCCGCTACTGCAACGGCTGCTGCCGTTCTGGCTGGCGGCGTTTGTCGACCGGGTAAAACTGCTGGCCCTGCCGATGTTGATGCTGTTGATGCCCCTGATTCGCGCGACCCCGCCACTGTTGCGCTGGCGAACCCGCCGCAAGGTGTATCTGTGGTACGACCAGTTGCGGGCTCTGGATCATCTGATGAAAGAGGGGATGTCGTCTGACCAGGCACGGGCCAGCATGGCCGACCTGCAGGAACTGGAATCGCAGATCGTGAATGTCGAGATTCCGTTGAGCTACATGTCGGAATACTACAACCTGCGGCTGCATTTGAATCTGGTCACCGAAAAGTTGCGGCAGATCATCGCGGCGGGATAGAACGTGTCGACAATCAAAACCGTTGTTTTGTAGGGTTCATCGCGGCGCAGACGGCTTCGCATCCCGTAGGAACACCCGAAGAGAATTCTGTCGATCAGCGAATCGTCGATTGGAAGCCCATTGGCGACCCCGGCAGGGGTCAAATCGATTAGCCCCGGGTCGTTGCCGCGTCAGCGGCAACGACCCGGGGTTTGGTGAAAATGCGAGAATCGACCCCGGCAGGGGTCGTAGACGATGTGGACGTGCGGCGGGATGTTGGCGTTTGAGCGAAATGGGTTGGGGAGGTCGTTCGACGGCGAATGTGACCCCTGCCGGGGTCAGAGGCTTTGACGTTCCGAAACCCCGGGTCAC